>JBEPXK010000006.1:0-20653 GCA_041641915.1 Planctomycetota bacterium | reverse complement strand
GGTCGCCGAGCTGGAACACGCCAGCGTGTTTCTCATCCGGCTGCTGCTCTATTTCGGCGGCAGCGTGGCGCTGCTGGCCTACATCGCCCAGTTCAATGCCACCTTCCCCTCGCTCTACCCCTTGCCGCTGAGCGGGCGTTGGGTCGACGGCTTCAGCGATAAGGAGTCCTGCATCCATCTGCAGAGCGATGATCCCTCGTGCTTGCGGTTCTTCCTCGAGCTGACCGTGCGCAAGGGCGAGTCCTTCCTGTTGTTCAGCGATGCACCGGTGGTCCGCAGTGATCGCTTTGCGCGGGTGCCCGGCTGGCTCGCCTGGCTCGGCGGCCGGTTCGGTCAGGACGAACGCTTGACAGTGAGCCACGCGAGCAACGCGGACCCGAGCTTCATCCCCGACAGCGGCTACGTGTTCGAGACTGCCTGGACCGGGCGCGGCGTGTACAGCATCATCGGCGATGCTCCGGCCCGCACCCACCTGGTCGACCTGCTCGAGCTGCTGCGTTTGCGGCGGCCGCCCTTCGCCGCCGCACGACGGACGTTGAACCTGGTCTGGTATCGGCGCGAACTGCCGCCGCCGGCGATGCTCGACGAGATCCTCTACCTTGCGCGCAACGAGAACCTGCGCGTGGTCCTGGTCGGCGCCTGGCGCCTGCCCGAGGAGCTCGAGGCGCGACTCGATGCCGTTTACCCGCCGGAGTTCTTCGCCGCCGCCACCGGCCGCGAGCGATGAGCCGCTGGGCGAGCGTGCGGCAGTAGCACGCTCGCGGCGAAAGACTGGCTCCCAAGCCGCCAATGCTTCCAATGGGGACCGATGGAGGCAGGCGAAGCAGCGGATCTACGTGGTGTACGACGGATGATCGCCGTCTACCTCGCCCTGTTGGCGGTAATGTGCCTCGCGGGGCTGAGCTACCTCGCCATCGGCGGTGAGCTCGGCGTGCGTGCCTACGTTCCGCACAGCCCGCCGCCCTCGCGTCCGCCGCCGCCGGGGTATACCTGGGTCGAGGTCAAGGCGACGGCCTATTGCCCCTGTCCCAAGTGCTGCGGCAAGCATTCGGACGGACGGACCTCGATCAACCGGGCGGTAAGCGAGCACCCGCAGGGGATCGCGGTCGAACCGAAGCTGGTCCCCTATCGCACCGAGCTGGTGATCCCGGGCTACGGGCCGGCGATGGTCGATGACACCGGCGTGGCCATGCGTAACAGCGCCAAACGCGGGGTGGTCCACCTCGATCTGCGTCACGCCGAGCACAAACAGGCTCTGCGGTGGGGCGTGCGTTGGTTGTGGGTGGCGATGCCCGCCGACACCCCGGCGGCTGCGCTGCAGCGCGCCAAGAACGAGCGGATGCGCTGAGCCGGTTCAGCCGCCGGCCTTGCTCAGCTTGGCCCAGGTGTCGCGCAGCGTGACGGTGCGGTTGAAGACCGGCCGCCCCGCCGTGCTGTCGGGATCGACGCAGAAGTAGCCCTTGCGTTCGAACTGGAACCGGGTGAAGGGTGCGGCGTCGTGCAAGGCCGGTTCGACCTGGCAGGCCGCGAGCACCTGCTTGCTCGTGGGGTTGAGCGTATCGAGCCAGGTGCCGCCTTCGGGAATGGCTTGGGCCGGGTTCTCGGCCGCGAACAGCGTCTCGTAGAGCCGGACCTCGGCGGTGACGGCGCTGCGCGCCGCGACCCAGTGGAGCGTGGCTTTGACCTTGCGCCCATCCGGTGCGCTGCCGCCGCGGGTGGCGGGGTCGTAGGTGCAATGGATCGCGGTGATCCGCCCGTCGGCGTCTTTGTCGACCCCGGTGCAGGTGACCAGGTAGGCGTAACGCAGGCGCACTTCGCGCCCCGGCGCGAGGCGGAAGAACTTCTTTGGCGGGTCTTCCATGAAGTCCTCGCGCTCGATCCACAATTCGCGGCCGAAGGGGACGGTGCGGCTGCCGGCCGCGGGGTCCTCGGGGTTGTTGACCGCGGCGAACTCCTCGTCGCCGTCCTCCGGGTAGTTGTCGATAATCAGTCTGACCGGGTCGAGCACGGCCATACGGCGCTCGGCGGTGGCGTTGAGGTGTTTGCGCACGCAGTGCTCGAGCAGTGGCAGTTCGCTGAGCGCGGGGTACTTGGCCACGCCGACCTGCGCGCAGAAGTCGCGGATCGCCTCCGGCGAGAAACCGCGCCGGCGCAGCCCGCGCAAGGTGGGCATGCGCGGGTCGTCCCAGCCGGCCACGTGGCCGCCGGTGACCAGTTCGAGCAGCTTGCGCTTGGAGAGCACGGTGTAGGTGATGTTCAGCGGCGCGAACTCGATCTGCTGTGGATGGTGGATGGCGAACTGGTCGAGGTACCAGTCATAGAGCGGGCGATGGTTCTCGAACTCGAGCGTGCAGATCGAGTGCGTCACCCCTTCGATCGCGTCCTCGAGACCGTGGGCCCAGTCATAGGTCGGGTAGATGCACCAGGCATCGCCCTGGCGGTGGTGGGCGGCGTGGATGATGCGATACATCACCGGGTCGCGCAGGTTCATATTGGGCGCGGCCATGTCGATCCTGGCCCGCAGCACCTTCGCCCCGTCGGGAAATTCGCCGGCGCGCATGCGCGCGAACAGGTCGCGGTTCTCGGCCACGCTGCGTTCGCGGTAGGGGCTGGGTTGCCCGGGGCTGGTCAGGGTGCCGCGCATCTCGCTGATCTGGTCGGCCGGCAGGTCGTCGACGTAGGCCTTGCCCTGATCGATCAGCTCGCAGGCAAGCTCATACATCCGCTCGAAATAGTCGGAGGCGTAGTAGAGACCGTCCCACGCGAAGCCGAGCCAGCGCACGTCATCGAGGATCGCCTGGACGTACTCGGCCTCCTCCTTGGTCGGGTTGGTGTCATCGAAGCGCATGTTGCAGCGGCCGCCGAACTCGCGCGCGATGCCGAAGTCGAGGCAGATCGCCTTGGCATGGCCGATGTGCAGGTAGCCGTTGGGCTCGGGCGGGAAGCGGGTGACCACCGCCCCGTCCCATTTGCCGCTGCGGCAGTCGTCGGCGACGATCTGGCGCACGAAGTCGAGGCGGTCGCCCTCGGCGGGGGCAGGGGATGCATCTCCGGCGCTCATGGAACCCTCCCGGGGCCTGGGGTCGGCGGGCACTATCGGCCGGTGGGGGAGGGTATCAAGCGCCGGGGATCAGGCCGCGTCAACTGCAACTGCAGGAGCGGCAGTGGACCAGGTCCGGCACCGACGGGTCGAGACGCTCGGCGCAGAGCGCTTCACGGTCGCGCATGATCCCGGCGAAGTGTTGCACGATCGCCGCCACGCCCATGCCGCGGTCGTGCAGCGCGAGCCATTGCTGGGCGGTGTTGCCCTCGCTGAGCACCCGTTCGATCGGCGCGAGCCACTCGGCAAAGCCGCGGTCGGCGGCGAGGGGGCGCAGCTGTGCGAGGCGTTCGGCGATCAGGGCGGTGGCGTTCAGCTCGCGGCCGCTGCGCCAATCGACCACGGTGGCGGTGAGCGAGTTGCGCGCCACCGCCGCTTCGTTCGCCGCCTGCAGGGCACACCAGTCGGCGTCCGGGTCGCTGCTCAGGGGATCGCAGGCCGGGTCGGCGAGTATCGTCTGGACCAGGGCCTCGTAGAAGGCCTGCATCGCCACCAGCAGGTCCGGTTCCCAGATCTGGTCGCAGATGCGCAGTTCGAGGCGGTCGACCAGGCAGGGGCTGGCCGGTCCGTTGGGCCGGGCGGCGAGCCAGAGGTGGCGATGGCTCTGCATCTGGCCATCGCTGAGCCGGTGACAGACCCAACGCTTGAAGGCGTCGGCGTCGGCGAGGAAGGGGACCCGCGCCGGGGTGCGGGGGAAGCGGTGCCAGCGCGTGGAGTGGTGGCCGGTGAGCCGACCGGCGAGGAACGGCGAGGCGGCGGTGCAGGCGAGGAACATCCAGGCTTCGAGCCGCAGCACGCGCCAGGCGCGCAGCAGCTGCGGGACGTCGGTGATACCGAGGTTGAAGTGCACCCCGGCGGTGACCACGCGCGAGCCGTAGTTGCGTTCGATCCAGCGGTAGTAGGCGTTGTCGGGCTTGCTGATGTGGAAGGCCTCGAGCGGGGCGAGGGCCAACGCGCCGCCGGGGATCAGGGTGTAGGGGCCGATCGCGGCGATATCCGCGCGCAGCCGCCCCCGGCGCTCGAGCAGCTGGCGCGCAAGCGAGGCGTAGCAGCGATGGACGCCGGTGCGATACTCGACGTTGCGGCTGTCCGGTTCGGTCTCGTAGATCGGGTCGCGTTCGGCGAGCAGGTGCGAGAGCCCGATCACCGTGCCGTCGGCGGTGCCGGTGTAGACCTCCTCCTCGACGCCCTTGGTCAGCAGGCGATGGCGGTCTTCGCTACGGCACTGGCACAGGCTCATGGTCCGTTCCCCCTGGCGGTGCGCACCTTGTCCTCCCAGCAGTCGATCACCCGTTCGTCGAGCGGTTCGCCGGAGAACCGCATCGCTTCCTGCAGGCAGGTGGGCGAGGTCACGTTGACCTCCACCAGGTGGCCTCCGATGACATCGATGCCGACGAAGGACAGCCCCAACGCACGCAGATGCGGGCGCAGGGTGTCGACGATACGTTGGTCGTCGGCGTCGATATCCGTCGCGGCGGCCGAGCCGCCGGCAAAGAAATTGTTGCGATGGTCTTCATCGCCGTGGACCCGGAGCACTGCGCCGAGGACCTCGCCCTCGAGCAGCAGGATGCGTTTGTCGCCCGTCGTGGCTGCGCTCAGGTAGCGTTGGACGATGACGTCGCGCCGGGCGGCACCGGAGGTGGTCTCGAATGCCACCCGGGCGTTGGGGTCGCCGGCGGCGACGCGGAACACGCCCTGGCCGCCGAAGCCGTCGGTCGGCTTGACCACCACTTCTCCCATCTGGGCAAGGAAGGCGAGGTAGGCCTCGCGGTCGGTGGTCACCAGCGTCGGCGGCAGGAGGTCGGGGAAGCGGCAGGCCCATATCTTCTCGTTGACGCTACGGATACCGGCGGGCGTGTTCACCACGGTGACTTGCGGCGGGAGCAGGTCGAGCAGCCAGGTGTCGTGGAGATAGCGATCATCGAACGGCGGGTCGGTGCGGATCACCACCAGGTCGAACTCGTCCTGGGTCAGCACACGCATCGGCGCCGTGCGGCAGCAGGGGCTCTCGTCGCGATCCACGGCGGTGATCGGGCTGACGCGCAGGCGCAGCGCGCCGTCGGCGAGCGTGATCGCGCCGGGAGCGAGGTGGAACAGCTCGTGGCCGCGTGCACGGGCACAGCACATGAACTGGAAGCTGGTGTCCTTGGCCGGGTTGATCCCGGCGAGCGGGTCCATCAGGAAGACGATACGCATGGATCGGACGTTCACCTCGGCGGGGTCAGCCGCCGCGCAGGTCGGCCAGCAGGGGCCGGCGGCTGACCAGGACCATGATGGGCGCGGCGGCGAGCAGCGCCAGCGTGCCGGCGAGCAGGGGGGCCCACAGCAGCCAGATCGGCGGGATGGTGGTGCGCAGAGCGTCGGCGGCCGTGAGGAAGCCCGAGAGCGACGCGCTCAGTGGCGGCAGCAGCACCGCGGTCAGGCCGACGCCGACCAGTGCGCCGAGAGCGGAGGCGAGCACCAGGCCGCTGGCGAAGATGATCAGCAGGTGCGGCAGGCGGGCACCGAGGCTGCGGTACAGGGCGAGGGTCAGTCGGCGTTCGCCGACGATGGCCACGGTCAGGCTGCCGGCACCGATGGCCAGGACCGCGGCCACCAACACCAGCAGTCCGGCCGAGATCGCGGTGCCGATGGCGCGGTCCTTGAGCACGCTTTCGGCCAGCGCGGTCTGTCCCTCGAGCGGCAGGCCGCGTTCGGTGATCGCGCGGCGGGCGTCGACCAGGGCGTCGAGGCGGTCGAAGCGCAGGGTGGCCAGGATCGGCCCGGTGCCCCCCGGCGGGCGCTCGGGGAACAGCTGCGTGAGCCACTGGTCGGCGAGGCGCTTGGGCACCCCGGCGCCCCACACCGGCACATCGCTGCTGAAGCCGATGACGATGCCGAACAGATCCTCGGTGATCGCGCCGGGAATCCGGTCGAAGGCATCGGCGCCGACCTGCATCTGGACCACCAGATTGCGCAGCAGGTCACGGCGCAGGCGGGGCTTGTTGTAGCGGTCGGCGAGGCCGAGGTTGTAGAGTGCGATGATCCGCGGATTGAGGATCAACGGCACGAACTCGTCCTGCCGGTGCCAGGCTTCGCGCAGCTCGGTGGGGACGTCGTCGTCGCGCAGCGAGTAGAGGGTGAGGTCCTTGCGGGTGTCGATCAGGCGCGGGATGTGGAAGCGCATCGACGCGGGGATCGGCAGGCCGCTGATGATCCGCATCGACTCCAGGCCGTCGAGTTGCTCGAAGAAGGCGAGGTCCTCGGGCGTGAGCACGGTGCGCACGTTCGAGATCGGCCCCTGCTCCGGATCGGGCGCGCGTACGCGCAGCGTCCGCTCTTCGCCGCTGCCCATCAGCGCGCGCAGGCGGACCATGCTCAGGTGTTCGACCAGCCCGGTGGCCATGCTCACCCCCAGGCCACCGAGGCAGCAGAGCAACCCCACCACCAGCAGCGAGAGCGGGCGGCGGGTGGCCTCGAGCCGGACCAGGCGGGGCAGGCCGGTCATGCCTGCAGGTCCAGACGATCGCTGCAGCGACGGGCCAGGTCCTGCTCGTGGGTGGCGAGGATCAGGGTCACGCCCTCCTCCTCGCTCATGGTGAAGAGCAGATCTTCGAGCGTGCGCGAGGTGGCGGCGTCGAGCGTGGCGGTGGGTTCATCGGCGACCAGCACCCGCGGGCGCGGCAGCAGCGCCCGGACCAGGGCGACGCGGATCAGCTGGCCGCCGCTGACAGAATCGCCCGTGACGTCGCGGCAGCCGGTGATGTCGGCGCGCGCCATCAGACGGTCGCAGCGTGTCTGCGCCGCCTCGACGCCGCGGAAGGTCGCGGGCAGCATCACGTTCTCGCGCGCGCTGAGCAGCGGATGGAGATGCGGGGTCTGGCGCAACAGGCCGACATCGCTGAGCCGCCGTCGTTCGCGTTCGCGCGCCGAGAGGCTGTAGGGCCGCGCCTCGCCCCAGACCACGCTGCCGCGATCGGGTTGCAGCAGGCCGGCGAGGATGTGCAGCAGGGTGCTCTTGCCGCAGCCGGAGGGGCCGAGGATGGCCAGCGATGCGCCGGGCGCGACGCTCAGCGAGCAGTCGTCGAGCACCATGCGCTCGCCGAGCGAGTGGCTGAGGTGCTCTGCGCTCACCTGCATGGGCGTACGGTAGGCTCGCGCGCGCAGCGTCGCAAGCGGGCAATGGAAGACATGGCGCAGGCGCGAGACAATCAGCCGGATGCGCTGTAGCGTCCGGCCTCGATGCGTGCGGCCACTTCGAGCAGGTCGTCTTGCTGCGCCCCGACCCCGATCAGCGCGAGATCGCCGGTCTCGCTCGCCGCTGCCGCGCGGCGGATGTCCCAGCCGCTGGCGGAGAAATCGACCTCCAGGGCGCCATCGCCCAGCGGTACGGTGCCTTTGGCGCGGTAGATGCCCTCGCCGAGCGCATCGATCGCCGCGCGCAGGGCGTTCCAGTCGACCGGGCCGGGAATGGCGGCCTGGGCGGTGAAGAAGTTGATGTCGCGGCAGGCGGCGTATTCCTCCATCGCCTCCGGCGGTGTGGCGTCGGCGAACAGTTCACAATCGTGCTGGGCGTGCTCGGTGTGGACGATCTCGGCCGCAGGGTTGAGGCTGCGGACCAGCTCTTCGCAGGCGGCACGTTCGTCGGGGGTGCTGCGATCACGTTTGTTGATCAGCACCGTGCTCGCGGCCTCGACTTGCGCCCGGACCGCGGGCAGGGTCTGCCACAGACGTAGAAAGCTCATGGGATCGATGACCGCGATCGTGCGCACATGGGCGTAGGCCTGGTCGAGCATGTTCTCACGCAGGGTGCGGGTCATCGACTTGGGATTGGCCATGCCGCTGGCCTCGATCACCAGCCCTTCCGGCGGTGGATCGGCTTTGCGGATCCGCCGGAGCGCGTCGACGAAATCACTGACCTTGCAGCGGCAGAACACGCTGCCGCCGGCGATGCTCGTGACCACGTCGTCGGCGAGCTCGAGGCGCGCCCCGTCGACATCCTTCGGCGGGAAGTCGTTGACCAGAAACAGCAGCCGCCGCTGCCCGTGGGTCGCGGTGATGTGCTTGAGTAGCGAGGTCTTGCCGCTGCCGAGAAAACCGGTGATCAGGGTGATGGGGATCATGATGCCTCCAGAGAGCTCCGGCTGGCGGCCGTCAGCCGGAGCCGTGACGGTCGTCTTCGCAGGATGGAATCGGATAGCGATCCGGCTTTCGGGCCAGTCGTCTCCGATGCAGTGGTACGCGCGGATCGGCGTAAGCGTTGGCCTCAGCGGGTGGTTGGCAACCAGCGCCGGGTGAACGCTGAAAGGGAGGTGTCGCCCCATGCTGATTGAGCAACCAGGGTTCCACGTCGGTTCCGGTCTGCGGGCGGGAGAGCAACGGCGCTGTCGTCCGCAGGGTATCACCTGCACGGGAAGGGCGTGCGTCATGCTGCACCAATCGGCTGGTTCGGGCCAGCATGAGGCCTCTGGTCGGGATGACGCAGCGGCGCACCATGTGCCATGTCGATGGCCCATGGCTTGTGGCTTTCGCGCGCGGCGAGGCCGCATAACCTGCCCCCCACTGCGTTTAGAGCATACCGTACCGATCGGATCGTATCGGCACTGGAGCGAGAAGGAGAAGCGATGAAGCGTGCTGTCCCCGTGATCGTCGGTGTGCTGTGCGTGGCCTTGCTGCTCTCCTGGTCGCAGCTGGCCAGTGCCCTGGCCCCCGAATCGGTGATGGAACTGCCGGAGCAGGGCAACGTCTATCAGCCGCCCGCGGCACCGCCGCCGCCCGCGACCGTGACCCCCGGCCCGGGCGCGCCGGCCGACATCCCCGGTTCCTTCGTCGCCTTCCGTTCCGCCGACGGCGACGGGATCCATCAAGACGACACGCCGCTGAACTGGTCGGGCGGCCAGCCGCCGATCCTCTGGCATGCCACCGCCGGGATCGGGCATTCGGGTTTCGCGGTGCGCGACGGCAAGGTCTACATCCAGGACTACGAGGAGGACGAGCGTCAGGATCTGGTGCGCTGTCTCTCGCTCGCCGACGGCCAGGAGATCTGGCGCAACGCCTATCCGCAGGATTTCAAGCCCAACCACGGCTATACGCGCGCCACCCCCACGGTGACCGCAGACCGGGTCATCGCGCTGGCGCCCAAGGCGGTGCTCTCGTGCCTCGATGCCCACACCGGCGAGCGCGTCTGGGCCATCAACCTGGTCGATCGCTATCAACTCAAGATCCCCGCCTGGTGGAGTGCCCAGTCGCCGCTGATCGAAGGCGACGCCTGCATCGTCGCGCCCTGCGGTGTGCCCGAGAACGCCGATCGCCAGGGCGTGCTGATGACCGCCCTCAGCCTCGAGCCGGGTCCGGACGGTGAGCCGGAGGTGCTGTGGGAGGTGCGCAACCGCCGCAACTGGAACCTGACCCACTCGACCATCCATCGTTGCGATCTCGACGGCCGCACCACCTACGTCTACTGCGCCGACAAGGGCGTGGTCGGGGTGTGGGCCGATACCGGCGAGAAGGCCTGGGACACGACCCTGTGGCAGGTCCCCACCGCCACGGTGACCCACCCGGTCGACTGCGGCGAGAACCGGATCTTCCTCGGTGGCGGCTATAGCTCGGGCTCGATGATGATCGAGATCGACGCTGACCAAGAGGGGCTTTACCAGGCCCGCGAGCTCTGGAGCCTGCCCGCACGCCCGAACGGTTTCGGTGCCGAGCAGCACAACGCCATTCTCTACGATGGGCTCATCTACGGCTGCAACGCCGGCAACAAGGGCGAAGTGGTCTGTATCGATCTCGATGGCAACCAGCTGTGGTCGGCGGGCAAGGCCCATCGCTTCGGTCTCGGTCCCTTCCTCATCGCCAATGACCGCTTCCTGGCCATCGATCCCGACGGTCGGCTCGAGATGGCCGCCCTCTCCAGCGCGGGCTACGAGTTGCTGGCGCGGGCCCAGCTCGATCGCAAGGTCCTCGGCGCGGATGCGGACGACCACCTCCACAACGCCTGGGCGCCGATCACGGTGGTCGACGGTCGGCTGCTGATGCGCGACCAGCACCTGATCATGTGTCTCGATCTGCGGGGCGGATGAGAGGGGGCACGGACGTGACAGGTCACGGATCCTCTTCAGACGCGAGTGCCGGCGGGCCTCCACGCTGGCTCGGTCCGGTGATGGTGGCGCTGGTGGCAGTGGCGGCGGTGATCGCCTATCGCGCCACCCGTCAGGACGCACCGCTGTCGGGGGGGGGGCCGGTAGCGGCGCCGCCGCCGGTGGCCACGGCCTACCGCGAACGGACGGCGGCCGGTTTTGCCACCGGTCTGGAACGGGTCCACGGCTTCGCCATCGCGCCAGACGGTCGGGTGGCGGTGGCCGGCGAGGGCGGCGTGGTGTTGTTCGCTGCCGACGGTACCGCCGTGCGGCGTCTGGCCGGAGACGCCACCGCCTACGCCGTTGCGTGGGGGCCGGGCGAGGCCCTGGCCGTGGCCGGGCGCGATCGTGTGCGTCTGTTCTCGCCCGCTGGCGAGGAGCTTCAGGTCTGGTCGCCGCCGCGCGAGCGGGTGTTCCTCACCGGCGTGGCCGTCGGGCCGGAGTTCCTCTACGTTGCCGACGACGGCAACCATCCGCACGGGGTGGTCTGGCGTCTGGATCACACCCTGCGCGCACTCGGCAGCTTCGGCGAGGCCGATCCGGCGCAGTCCTATCGCGGGCTCAAGGTCTCGAGCACCGAGCCGCGGCATTTCCTCGACCTGGCGGTCGACCCGCGCAACGGGCAGGTGCTGGTGGCCAACATGGGCCGCTTCACCATCGAGCGCTTCAGCCCCGACGGCTCCTTGCTGCATTCCTTCGGCACCGCGGCCGGGCGCGACGTCCAGGCGGATCCCGCGGCCTTTGTCGGCTGCTGCAACCCCATCGCGCTCGCTGTGGCTGCCGACGGGTCGGTGGTCACCAGCGAGAAGGGAGTCGGCTACACCCGCGTCAAGCGGCTCTCCGAGGTCGGCGCGTTCCGCGACTTCGTGGCCGCGGCAGATGACTTCGCCGGGGCCAAGATCGGCGCGGTGGACGTCGCCTGCCTTGCAGACGGACAGGTGGCGGTGCTCGATTACGACCGCTGCCGGGTGCGCTATTTCCAGCGGAAGGAGGCGTGAGCCATGGGCCTTGAGGATCACGACGTGCGTGAGATCGGCTGCGGCCGCCGCGAAGCGCTGCGCCGCTGGGCGCGCCTGGGCATCGGCCTGACCATGGGCGCTGGGCTCGGCAGCCTGGCCTGGCGGAGCCTGCGCGCCGGGGTGTGCACCGGCAGTGTCTGCGCCGGCTGCCCCGAGGCGCGGCGCTGCGAACTGCCGCCGGCCCGCGCGGCCCGAGCAGAGCAAGAGGGGGGTGGCACTGATGAGCGCTGAGCAGAACAACGACGGTGTGAGCCGGCGCGACTTCCTGCGCGGTGGCTTGCGCGGCGCGGCGCTGGTGGTCTTCGGTGGGCTCGCCGGTTCGGTGATCGCGCGTGAACTCCAGCAGAGCGAGTACGTCTGGCAGGTTGATCCCTGGAAGTGCATCTGGTGCGGCAAGTGTGCGACCGCGTGCGTGCTGACGCCTTCGGCGGTCAAGTGCCTGCGTGACATGCCCGTCTGTGGCTACTGCGAGATCTGCACCGGCTACAACCATCTCCAGCGGCTCGACGACGACGAGGCGGCCGAGAACCAGCTCTGTCCGACGCAGGCGATCACCCGCGAGCTGATCGAGTATCCCTATTACGAATACCTGGTCGACGAGGACAAATGCATCGGCTGCGCCAAGTGCGCGGAGGGCTGCACCCTGTTCGGTAACGGGTCGATGTACATGCAGATCAAGCACGACATCTGTGTCGACTGCAACGAGTGCGCGATCGCCGTGGCCTGCCCGGCAGACGCGATCGTGCGGGTGCCGATCGCTCGCCCTTATCTGCTCAAGGGCGGAGACGTGCGCGAGATCATCAAGGACGGCAAGCGGGCCGGTTTCGAGCTCATCGGCAGCCCGCCGTTCACCGAGGACGAGAGCAAGGCGGGAGAGTATCGCAAGTGACCACGTGTGCGCAGGCCTCCGCGGCCACCCGGCCGCCCTTCCGCAAGCTCCTCCAACCGTTGGCCGTCGGCGCCTGGCGCCTGGTCCTGTTCCTCGGACTGCTCACCCTCGCGCTGCCCTTGCCGGCGGCCCAGGACCCGCCCGAGCTGAGCGATCACGCGCTGCCGCTGGTGGACAATCCGCCGCCCTCGCAGAACTGGCACCAGTGGCTCGACATCGTCGTGCTGGCCCTGGCCCTGGGCCTGGCCGCCTGGCTGATTCTCAAGCGGCGGTCGCGCAAGGGCGTGTTCTGGCTGATGGTCGGCAGTCTGCTGTATTTCGGTTTTTACCGCGGTGGATGCATCTGCCCGGTGGGTGCGGTGCAGAACGTCGGCGAGGGTCTGTTCGGGCTCGGCGTGGTGGTGCCGTTGGGCGTGGTGTTGCTTTTCGCTCTGCCGCTGATCGCGGCGCTGTTCTGGGGCCGGGTGTTCTGCGGCGGGGTCTGCCCGCTCGGCGCGATGCAGGACGTGGTCCAGTATCGCCCGGTCAAGGTGCCGATCTGGCTGCAGCACGTGCTCGGCCTGCTGCCCTATCTCTATCTCGGCATCGTGGTCATGTTCGCGGCCCTCGGCGCCGGGTACCTCATCTGCCGTTACGACCCCTTCGTTGCCATCTGGCGCTTCGACGGCCTCGAGGCCATCGTCTTGCTCACCGGCGTGATGATGCTGCTGTCGCTGTTCGTCGCCCGGCCCTACTGCCGGTTCCTCTGCCCCTATGCGGTGCTCCTGCGTCTGTGCAGCATGGTCTCGCGCAAGCATCTGAGCATTTACCCGGACGCCTGCATCGACTGCCGCCTGTGCGAGGACGCGTGTCCCTACGACGCCATCCGACCGGCGGTGCACGAGGACAAGGGCGGGCCGTTGGCGCGTTCCAAGGCCCTGTTCATCATCACCTGCCTGCTGGTGCCAGTGCTCGCGGGGATCGGCGGCTTCGCCATCTCGCGTCTCAGCGGCGCGGTGTTCAGTCGCGCACATCCCGAGGTGCAGCTGGCCGAGACGGTGGCCGCGATCGATGCCGGTCGCCTCCAGCGCAGCGATCTGGTCCAGACCGAGCAACAGCGTCTGGACAACTGGCGCGAGCGTGATCACGACTACGCCGCGCTCGGCGAACGGGCGCAGACCATCTACGGTCGTTTTGTCACCGGCGGCTGGCTGGTGGGGATCTTCTTCGGCTTGGTGGTGGGGATCAAACTGGTCTCGCTCTGCCTGCGGTGGCGCCCGAAGGAATACGAACCGGACCGCGGCAGCTGCCTGAGCTGCGCCCGCTGCTTCGCCTACTGCCCGGGGGCATCCGGCTGCGACGGCGGTCAAGCCGAGGAGGCCAGCGCATGAGCGCTCCCGTATTGCCCGAAGACCCCGATGTGCGTCAGAGCTGGTTGAGCACCAACCGGATGGCGACCCTGACCGCGATTCTCAGCGCGGCGTTCGCGGTGGTGCTTGGTGGGATGATGTTGATCAACCTCGCGCAGTGGCGGGCCTTGGATCCGCTGGTGGTCAAGGTCGCCGGCGAGCCGGCCAACTTCACCGCCGAACTTGCCCGCGACAAACGCGAGCTGCTCGAACTCCAGACCCGTTACGAGAAGCTGTTCGACGACCCCAAGGTCACCGATGATGCGATCGCCGCGGTCGAGGAAGAGCTGCAGGCGGAGCGCGCGGCCTATCGCGAGGCCGAACTGACCGCGACCCGCGATTTCTTCCAGCGTCAGGAGCAGCTCCGGATCGGGGCCTGGTTCCTTGTCGGCGCCCTGGTGGTGCTGGTGGCCGCGTTGGAGGTCGCCCGGCGCAGTCGCCCGATCGAACCCTCGCCGCTCGGCGAACAGCCGGCGGATCGCCTGCCGCGCGAGCGCCGTATTGCGCACGCCGCGGTCGCGGTGCTGGGCCTGCTGTTGCTCGGCGGCGCCGGCGCGGCCGGTTTCTTCGGCCCCGGCGCGCCGCCGCAGCCGGTGCCTCCGGCGGGCGTGGCGCCGCCGCCAGCCGACGTTGTTGCCGAGGATCAGCCGCCGGCGATTCCCGACGAACCATTGACGCCCCTGCACTGGCCGATGTTCCGCAAGGGCGACGGTACCGCCATCGCCGCGGGTTTCACCGCTGCCGATGCCAAACAGCTGTGGGTGATCGATTTCTCGCACCCCGGCTATTCCTCGCCGATCATCGCCGGCGACCATGTGTTCCTCACCGGCGGAGTCTACGGCGAGCGCTTCATCTTCGCTCTTTCGCTCAGCGACGGCAGCGAGATCTGGAAGCACGCCGCCACCGACGTGCCCGACACCATCAGCGAGGATCTCGGCTTGTTCTCGCCCGAGAGCGAGAGCGCCGAGACGCCGGTGACCGATGGCGAGCGGGTCTACGCGCTGTTCGCCAACGGTGACCTGATCGCCTGCGACGCCCGTACCGGCGAACGCATCTGGGCCAGGAACCTTGGCATGCCCGAGGACATGTGGGGGCATTCGAGCAGTCTGGTCATGGCCGCCGACCTGCTGATCGTGCCCTACGAGCACGAGAACAGCGACACCAGCGGGATCTTCGGTCTCGATCCGGCTACCGGCGAGCAGGTATGGAAACACGAGGGTACGGGTCTGGCCTACACCACCCCGGTGGTGGCGACGATCGACGACCAGTTGCAGCTGATCTGCAGCGGCTGGGGCCTGGTCTCGCTCGATCCGGCCACCGGCGAGGAGCTGTGGAGCAACTCCGAAGGCGACCTGGTCCAGGGTGGCGACGCGCTCGGCGCCTCGCCTGCGCTCGCCGGCGATCTGATGACGCTCGCCGCGGCCGGCAATCCGGTCCTGACCTTCCGGATCAGCGCCGATGGGGCCGAGAAGCTGTGGGAGGCCGAGAGCTATGACGTCAGCGACTACGCCAGCCCGGTCACCGACGGGGAGCTGGTGTGGTGCGTGAGCAACGATGGCTACGTCGGCTGTTTCGAGCTCGAGTCCGGCGAGAAGGTCTACGAGGGCCAGGAGCTTGGCGAGGGCTTCTACGCCGCGCTGACCCTGTGCGCGGACGCGGTGGTCGCCGCCAGCCGCGATGGCTCGGTGTTCTTCCTCGACCGGGGACGCGAATTCAAGCAACTCTCCCGCCTCGAGGTCGGCGGCGAGGTCTCTGGCGTGCCCGCCTTCGGAGCCGGGCGGATGGTGGTGCGGACCTACGACCAGCTCGTCTGTTTCGGGAGCGACGAATAGGAGCCTGTGATGAGTGATGGTACGATGCAGAACACAGCCCAGCCGCCCGCAGCCCAGGAAGAGGCGGTCGATCTGGCTCCGATGCCCGGAATCATCGAACGGGTCGGTTCCGCGCCCAAGCAGGTGATCCAGTTGCTGCAAGCGGTGCAGGCGGAGTACCGCTACCTGCCCAAGTCTGCGTTGGAGTACATCTGCGAGCACACCGAGATCACGCCGGCGATGGTAGCCAGCGTCTCGACCTTCTATCGCCAGTTCCGCCATCGCCCGGCCGGCGAACACACGATCCGGGTCTGCGTGGGCACGCCCTGTCACGTCAAGGGTGCGCCGGCGGTGGTCGATGGTTTCCTCAAGGCATTGGATATCGAAGAGGGGGGCGACACCGACGCCGAACGCCGCTACACCGTCGAGCAGGTCGGTTGCCTGGGCATCTGCACCCTCGCGCCGGTGGTGCAGATGGACGACGTGACCTACGGCTATGTCCAGCCGGCCGACTGCAATCGGACCATCGCGGAGTTCGAGAAACGCCAGGCCGAACGCAAACAGGGTGGCGAGCCGCCGCCCGCGGGAGCCGAAGAGGGCTTGCCGGCCGACGCGGCCGAGCTGCGCATCGACCTGGGGACCTGTGTCGTCGCCGAGAAAGCCGATCAGGTGATCGGCGACCTGCGCCGGGCCGCCCGGCGTTCGCACAGCCCGGTACGGATCAAGCCAGTGTGCTTCGTCGGCTCGTGCCTGGTGCCACCGATCATCGAGATCCATCGTCCGGACAAGCCGGTGGTGATCTATCACGAGATCGACGCGGATCGGGTGATCGAGGTGCTGCATCGCCACTTCCCGCCGCGCAACCCGCTCACGCGCTTCGTCCGCTGGGCCGACCGCGCCCTGGAGCAGACCATCTCGGGCGAGGAGGACCACCTCCAGCGGCGACGGGTCGACGCGCGTGATCCGGTGATCGCGGAGTTCATCGGTCCGCAGAAGCGGCTGGTCACCGAGGGCTTTGGCAAGCTTGATCCGCTGTCGGTGCCGGAGTACCGCGAGCTGGGCGGCTTCGCGGCGCTGGAAAGCGTGCTCGGGGAATGGACGCCAGAGCAGGTCGCGACCGAGGTGCGCGAGGCCCAGCTGCGCGGGCGCGGCGGTGCCGGCTTCCTCACCGGCTTGAAGTGGGAGATCGCACGCAAGGTCGAGAACGAGAAGAAGTACGTCGTCTGCAACGGCGACGAGGGCGACCCCGGCGCCTTCATGGACCGGATGATCTTTGAGGCCTTCCCCTTCCGGGTGATCGAGGGCATGATCCTCCAGGCCTATGCCGTCGGCGCCGACGAGGGCTACGTCTACGTCCGCGCCGAATACCCGCTGGCGGTGGAGCGCATCCGGCGCGCCATCGCCATCTGCCGCGAACAGGGCCTGCTGGGCCCGGACATCCTCGGAAGCGGATTCGCCTTCGATCTCCACGTCAAGGTCGGCGCCGGCGCCTTCGTCTGCGGCGAGGAGAGCGCGCTGATCGAGTCGATCGAGGGCAAGCGCGGCTTCCCGCGCCTGCGTCCACCCTATCCGGTCGAATCGGGCCTGTGGGGCAAGCCGACGGTGGTCAACAACGTCGAGACCCTGGCCAGCGTACCCTGGATCCTGCGCAACGGCGCCGAGGCCTTCCGCGCCTATGGCAACGAGAGCAGCGCCGGCACCAAGGCCTTCGCCCTCGCCGGCAAGACCTGTCGCGGCGGCCTGATCGAGGTGCCGATGGGGGTGACGATCCGTCAGATCGTCGAGGACATCGGTGGCGGCATCAGCGGCGACAAGCAGTTCAAGGGCGTACTCATCGGCGGTCCCTCGGGCGGCTGCATCCCTGCGCGCCTGGCCGATGTGCCGATCGACTTCCAGGAACTGACCAAGATGGGCGCGATGATGGGCTCCGGCGGTCTGGTGGTGCTCGATGAAGACGACTGCATGGTCGATATCGCGCGCTACTTCCTCGGCTTCACCCAGAACGAGGCCTGTGGCCAGTGCAGCGTCGGGCGCATCGGCACCCGGCGGATGCTCGACATCCTCGAGCGCCTGTGCGCCGGCGAGGGCAAGACCAAGGACATCGCCGACCTCGAAGAGCTGAGCCAGACGGTCAACGCCTCGAGCCTGTGTCAGCTGTGCAAGACCGCACCCAATCCGGTGCTGACCACCCTGCGCTATTTCCGCGAGGAATACGAGGCCCATGTCGCGGGCCGCTGCCCCGCGGGCAAGTGCGTGTCGTTGAGCAAGTACGTGGTCAACGACCGGTGCAACGGCTGCACCAAGTGCGTCCAGGTGTGCCCGGTCGATGCGATTCCGCTCACGCCCTACCGCAAACACCACATCGACGTCGAGAAGTGCACCTATTGCGATGCCTGCCGGCAGATCTGCCCGGTCGATGCGATCGATATCATCTGAGTCCGAGGACCTGCGACCCATGCCGAAGCTGACCATCGATGGCCGTGATGTGGAGGTGCCCGCCGGGAGCACCATCCTCGAGGCCGCCACCGCCTTGGGCATCGAGATCCCGACCATGTGCCATACCCAGGGCCGGCGCGACCGCCACGTCTCGTGCATGGTGTGCACCGTGTATCAGGAGGGGGCCACCGGCGCGCGTCCCGGGCCGGTTCCGTCCTGTCAGTTCCCCGCCATGGACGGGATGGTGGTCGATGCCTCATCCGAGGAGGTGCGGGCACAGCGGCGACGGATCCTCGAGCTGATCCTCTCCGACCACATCGGCGACTGCGAGGGGCCTTGCGAGAACACCTGCCCGGCCCACATGGCGATCCCGGTGATGATGCGCCGCGTCAGCGAGCAGGACCCCGCCGCGGGCCTGACCACCGTGCGGGCCGACATCGCCTTGCCGGCGACCCTCGGTCACATCTGCCCCGAGGTCTGTGAGAAGGCCTGCCGGCGGCAGCAGCTCGACAGCCCGGTGGCCATCTGCCGCGTCAAGCGCTACGCCGGTGAGGGGATGGAGCGCGATCCCCAGAGCCTGCCGTTGCCGCAGCCCGGCGCCGACAGCGGCAAGCGGGTGGCGGTGGTGGGTGCCGGTCCGGCCGGGCTCGCCGCCGCGCTCTACCTGCGGGTGCTCGGCCATGCCTGCACCGTGTTCGATGCTGGCGAGCGCCCCGGCGGCGCTCTGCGCAGCGATATCGCCGAAGATGTGCTGCCCCGCGCGGTGCTCGATCGCGAGATCGGGGTCATCGACGCACTCGGTGTCGATTGGCGCCCCGGTTGGCGGCTGGGTGCCGGCATGGGGCTGGAGGATCTGCGTCAGGAGTACGACGCGGTGTTCCTCGCCCTGGGCAAGCGCGAACCGGACGAGCTCGAGGCCCTGGGCATTCCGGTGGCCCGGGGCAAGGCCGCGGCCAATGTCCAGACCCTGGCCACCAGCATCGACGGGGTCTTTTGCGGCGGCGACATGCTGCGTCAGCGCAAGCTGGCGGTGCGCTCGGTCGCCGACGGCAAGATCGCCGCGTACGGCATCGACCAGTACCTGCGCGGCGAGGCGGTCACCGGCGAGCCGCGACGTTTCAACTCGCGTTCGGGCAAGCTCGCGGTCGACGAGGTCAAGGCCCTGGTCCCGGGCGAAGCGCGGGGCGAGGACCGTCAACAGCCGGCGGCGGCCGACGGGCATTTCAGCCGCGACGAGGCGGCGATCGAAGCCGGGCGCTGTCTGCACTGCGACTGCGTCGCGCGCGACGACTGCACCCTGCGTGACCTGGCCGACGCCTACGGCGCCAAGCAGACCCGCTTCAAGGGCGCCCGCCGGCCGACCCGGCCGGTGCTCATCGGCGATGAACTCGTCTACGAGAACGGCAAGTGCATCGGCTGCGGCAAGTGCGTCTACCTCTGCGAGCGTGCCGGCGAGAAGGTCGGATTGGCCTTCACCAATCGCGGGTTCGAACTCGAAGTCACGGTCCCGCTCGGACAGGCGATAAACGAAGGGGTCGTGGGCATCGTACAACAGGTGGTCCGGGAGTGCCCCACCGGCGCGCTGTCGCTACGCAAGGACTACGGCGGCATCTTCAGCTGAGGCCCGGGCCTCCACGAACGGCGGCCACGGTCGCGAGGAGGAACGAGATGGCGAGGCTTTCTAGCACGATGGCGGGCACCGCCATCCTGACGCTGGTCCTGTGCGCCCAGGGCGCAGCGGAGACCGCGGCTGGCGCGGTGAGCGCTGATGAATGGCCGGTCTACCGTGGCACCCGTGCCCTGACCGGTCGCAGCGCCGCGACCCTTCCCTCCAGCCTGGGCATCGCCTGGGAGTTCGAACTCGACGGCGGGCTCGCCGGACCGGCGGTGGTGCGTGAGGGCATCGTGTATCTCACTGCGCGTGGCGGGCTGTACCTCGTCGGCCTGGCCGATGGCGCACAGGCCAAGCACATCAAGCTCGCCGCCGGAGCCAATTCGTCGGTCGATATCCACGATGGCACCGCGGTGGTGGCGCTCGATGACTTCTCGGTCCAGGCCGTGGACCTGGCCAGCGGCGAGAGCCGGTGGCAGGCCGAGGCGAACGACCCGGTCCAGGGGACGCCGGTCATCCACGTCGACAGCGACGGCAAGGCAGTGGTGGTGTTCTGCAGCGACGATTTCAACGCCTACGGCCACGACCTCGGCACCGGCGAACGGTTGTGGTCGTTCCCCACCGACAATTACATCTACGGCGGCGCGGCCGTCGCCCAGGGCAAGGCCGTTTTCGGTGGTTGCGACCAGGTGCTCTATGCCGTTGACATCGCCAGCGGGCAGAGCGTCAAGGAGGCCCTGACCCCATCGTACATGCAGGCCTCGCCCGCGATCGACTGGCCGTTGGCCTTCACCGGCACCGGCGACAAGGAGACCGGCGTGTTCGTCTGCGTCGATTTGGAGCAGGAAGCGGAGGTCTGGGCCTACGATGCCGGCGAAGGCCCCTATGTCGGCATCCCCGCGGTCGGCGCCAAGGAGGTGCTCTTCGGCGGTCAGGACATGGTCCTCTACTGCCTCGAGCGCGCGACCGGCGAAGAGCGCTGGGCCTTCGTTGCCGACGACTCGATCGAGGCCGCGCCGACCATCGTCGCAGACAAGGTGATCTGTAACGTGGCCGACGGGCGGATCCACCTGCTCGACCTCGCTTCGGGCAAGAAGCTGTGGAGCTACGACTGCGGCGGCGGCCTGTTCTACGGCGCCGCGGTGGCCGGAGGGTACGTGATCGTCGGCACCTCGCGTGGGCGGGTCCTGGCGTTCACGGGCGAGGGCTCCGCGGACTGATGCCGGCGCGAGCCAGTTCGCCCGGGGGCCGGAGGCGATGAGGATCCTGTTCTTGTCGGCCGG
>JBEPXK010000005.1:0-21803 GCA_041641915.1 Planctomycetota bacterium | reverse complement strand
GGCGGGGCTCGGCGGGGCTCGGCGGGGCTCCGCCCGCAACCCAAAATTGCAATGGTGGGGGCTCCTCAGCCGCCATCCCGGCTCGCCTGCGCCGCACGACGCCATGCGCCGGGCGTGGTGCCATGGCGATCACGGAATGCGACACACAGGTGGCGGGCGTGCGCGATGCCGCATTGCTCGGCGATCTCGTGCAGGCCGAGCTCCGAGCGTCGCAGCAGATCGGCAAAAAGAGACCCCGGAAAAGAGACCCGGGACGCTCTATTACCAGAGAAACGTGCGCACAGCCGCTTCTCAACGGCGCTGGCTAGCGCCGATTTGCTGGCCATCAAGCGCGGGATCGACGGCGGGTGGTGCGCGTCCGCGGCAACGCCGCCGGCCGGACCTGCAGCTCAAGAGCGGTACCACGGCAGTGGACCAGCGCGGCGGTCAGGTGTTCGCAGCCTGAACCGATCGTGCAGGCGATGAGGGAGCGTGTGCGCATGAAGCGGATGCCCTTGTGAAGGTTGCGTGTCAGTGTGAGGGCTTCTTCAGCTTCCGGTGGGTCAGGGCGATGCTGCGTCGATACCGATCATAGCTGCGGCGGGAGGTCCCGTAATCCTGATGGATCTGCTCGAAACTGGCTCCATCGCGAATGGCCAGACGGATATCCTGCACGCGTTGCGCCTCGGGGCTGACGGTGCCGCTCTCAACCTGTTGGCGGAGCATCTTGGCATAGGCCGGGGTGACCTGGAAACGTTCAACCACCGTGTGCCAATCCATGCCCTGCATCAGGGCCTCGCGGATCTCCGGTGCCTTGTTGATGCCCTTCTGCACGCCGGCGCGTCTGTAGTCGCGACGGGCGATGTTCTCCTGCAAGGCCTTCTTGGTGAGAATCTGAATGCCCTGTTTCCTACAGAAGCGACGGAAATTCGAGTATTGCATGCCGAGATCGGCACAGATATCGGTGACGAATTCGCCGGCTCGTGCCCGCCGGCGGACTTCCATGGCCCGTTCCACCGTATACATGACGGCCGGGCGTCTGCGTCCCAGGTGTAGCGGAAGATCATGATCGCGCAGGATCCGTAGCCATTGCGTACGCGATATGCCGATTTCGGCCAGGATGTCTTGCTGCAGTTCGCCGTTCTGCATGCGTCGGAGAAGGCGTCGCGCCTCGGTCTTGGTCATGTCGATTCTCATAATGCGGATGTTATCGATGCCTTTCAGACAGGCAATGACTCATGCGCCCTTGTCCGCCAGCAATCCCCCGCGCGTCTGCCGGTGTTCTTCGATGCCTTCGGGGTCAGCGATCGCACGGTGATCCCCGTCCAGCGCGCCGCCGCCTTCGTGCCGCTGGCCCCCGGCAGCGACGAATGGGGCTGCATCTGGGATCACAGCGATCAGCCCGAAAACAGAGGACGATGAATTATCGGGAGCCGATGTGCGCAAGCGGTGCTCATCGCCATGTGGGGGCCGCATGGCCTTGCGGTAGCTCTGGGCGGGCGATGATGCGTTGTTGCGCGCCGGTGTGCTCGCTCGCCTCGGGGGTGCTCGCCATATTGGCACGTATCGGGTTGAGGTCGACGTAGGCCATGCAGCTGACGATCGCGGCCTGGTCGAGCAGCGCAATGCTCTGGAATCGTTCCATCTCCTCGACTCCTCGGCTTCACCTGCGGTGTCTTCGTCGCGCTGCGCTCGGCAACGAGGCCCCGCCGGGGCCTCGACTCGGCTGCGCCTCGGCCGTGCTTGCCCTTCCCAGAAATGCCCGGTAACGCCATCCTCCTTGTTCGCCCGCCGCGCAATCTGCTGCTTGAGGATGCGCATGAACCACGAGACGGAGGCGAGGCGCGCCCGTCGAACCGCGACCCAGTCATCATCGCGTGCATGGCGGTCGATGTCGGCCGGGTCCCAGGCGACCGGCTCCCCGGTCGCCCGATCCCGGTCGGGGAACACCATGCTCCACCGCTCGACCACTTCGCGCGCGCTCCAGTGCTGCGCTAGCTCGGGATCGGTGCGGATGACGATGTGCACGTGGTTGCTCATGACGCAGTAGGTGAGCACGTCCACGCCGAATGCGTCGGACTGAGTGCGAATGCCCTGCTCGAGCCACGCCCGTCGATGCTCGGCGGCGTCGCCACAGAGAAATGCGCGTCGCACGCAGCGGCTGATGAGGTGATAGCAGCTGGGGCGACGCTCGTCGATGAGTAGCGAGCGGGCGGTGGTCATGTCGGGGGACAGGATAGACCCAAGAGGGGGTGCGTGTCAAGTGGGGGTGCCAAGGGGGTGGTTGCTGTCGGGGTGGGGGTGGCTATGGTCGCCGGCGCGGAGGAGATGTCTGTCCTACGTTCCTGCTACGTTCCCCTAGGGCGACAGCCTGTTCGTCGTTGGCGTTGACAAGGGTAAGGGTGTTGTTCGCAGTCTGGACAAGAACACCGGCGAGGTGAAGTGGACCTGTCCGCGAGGACAGGGGTGGAATTCACGCTGCGATCTCGGAACCGCTCTGGTTGTGTGGGATCATGGCGGCGAGACGTTCGTGCTCGAACCGGCTGGAGCGGTCATCCGTGCCAAGGACGGCACCCAGGTCGGTTCGGTCGACTCCGAATCAAAGGGCGTCTACCGCCACGTCCGGCAGCCAGCCGTTGTCGACGGAGCGGTCGTTGTCATGCGCAGCGATACCCACCGCGGACAGCCGATCTACCGTGTCGAGGTCCGTGAGCTCGAGCAGGAGGTGGCGCGCTGGTCGATCGGCGACCCCATCGAGGTCTTCAGCGGCGGGACGGAGCGCATGTGCGGTTTCGCCACCACCGATGATGCGGCAATTTTCGTTCACGGGGCCAGCCTGCATCGCGTCGCTGGATAACGAGAAGACAGATTATCGCAGGCACTGCGATGTCAGGTTGGAATGGGAAGGGCTCGTGTGGGGTGTGGCGCACGTTGCGAAGGTGGGTGGCGTGGTCCCCCTGGTACCGTTGAGCACTCGTAAACCCAATGCCGTTCACCTTGCGCGGTGACGTAGCTCCTTGCAGAAAAAGTACAGGATGGCCCCGGTCATTCGCGTGGCGCACCGGTCTGGTCGCGGCCCCGGATCCAGCGGGTGAGGACGGCGGCGAGATCCTCGAGGCGGATCGGCTTGCCGATGTGGTCGTCCATACCGGCGGCCAGGCAGCGTTCGCGGTCGCCCTCGAGCGCGTTGGCGGTGAGGGCGATGATCGGTACCTGGTGGTTCCTCACCGCCGAGTCGGGATCGCGAACGTGGCGGGTGGCGGCGTAGCCGTCCATCTCCGGCATCTGGCAGTCCATCAACACCAGATCGTAGTCGCGTCGCGAGAGGCGGGTGATGGCTTCGCGTCCGGTGGCCACCGCGTCGACGGCCAGGCCCATGCGCGAGACCATGCCCACGGTGACCAGCTGGTTGACGGCGTTGTCCTCGACCACCAGTACGCGTCGTTCCTCTTCGCGAATGCGCTTGCGCAACGCCGGCAGGCGCTCGCTCGGCGCGCGCGTGGTGGTGGTGGTGCCGCGCTCCGGGTCGAGACATTGGTAGAGGTCGAGGCGGTGGATCGGCTTGGCCAACGTGCGCACGTAGCCGAGCGAGCGCAGCAGGCCAGATTCGAAGCGTTGGCCGAGGGGGGCGAGCAGGATCAGGCGTACGGCGTCGGTGCTGCCGTGTGCGTGGATCTGCCGCGCGAGATGGATCGCGTCGGTGTCCGGCAGGTCGAGGTCGACCAGCACGAGGTCGTAGCCGCCGTCGCCGGGCGGCCGGGCCAGGCGTTGGCCGGCGGTCGCGCCGTCGCCGACCGTGTCGACGACGCAGCCGGCCCAACCGAGGTAGCGGTCGAGTGCGGTGCGGGTATCGGGGTTGTCCTCGACCACCAGCACGCGTTGCGGCTCGGCGGTGTCGGTCTCCGGACCGGCGACGCGCGCACTGGGAGCGGCGTCGAGCGCGAGTTCGAACCAGAAGCGTGCGCCGTGGCCCACGGTGCTCTCGACGCCGATACGTCCGCCCATCAATTCGACCAGCTGCTTCGAGATCGCGAGCCCCAGACCGGTCCCGCCGTGGCGGCGGGAGGCCGAGGAGTCGAGCTGGCGGAACGGCTCGAAGAGATGCTGGTGGCGATCGGCCGCGATACCGGGGCCGGTATCGACCACCGCGAAGCGCAGCTGCCACGCGCCGTTGGGCCTGCGCTCGCCATCGACGGTGATGCTCACCCCGCCGCGGTCGGTGAATTTGACCGCATTGCTGGCCAGGTTGCTCAGGACCTGGCGGATGCGTACCGCGTCGCCGATGAACGCAGGCGGTAGCGCCGGGTCGACCAGCACCGAGAGTTCGAGGTCGCGTTCGTGGGCGGCGAGCGCCTGGGTGTCGGCCAGGTCCTCGACCATCAGCCCCAGGTCGAAGGGTGCGGCGGTCAGCTCCATGCGGTTGGCTTCGATCTTCGAGAAGTCGAGGATGTCGTTGATCAGATCGAGCAGGACCTCGCCGCTGGACTGGACCGCTTCGGCGTAGCGGCGGTGCTCCTCGTCGAGCGTGCCGTCGAGCAGCAGGCTGTTCATGCCGATGACCCCGTTGAGCGGCGTACGGATCTCGTGCGACATCGAGGCGAGGAACAGGCTCTTGGCTTCGGTCGCCTCCTCGGCGCGCCGGGCCCACTCCTGGGCCGCAGCGCGTTCGTGTTCGGCAATTTCGCGCAGCGATTCGGAGTTCGCCAAAGCGCGGCGCAGCGAGTCGCGCGATTCGGCGAGGTGCTTCTCGGCCTCGACCTTGGCGGTGACGTCGCGGCCGACGGCCTGGGCCTCGCGCAGCGACCCATCGGCGGCGAAGAAGCCACGCGTGCGCCACTCGACGATCCGATCGCCGTCGATCGCGGTGATGGTGTCGTTGTTTTCGACGATCGGTTGCGCGGGTGACAGCCGCGCCAGCGTCGAGCGCACCTGCTCGGCCTGCGGAGGGGCCATGCGTGCGAACATGTCCGTGCCGATCAGATCCCCGGGCACGGCGCCGAGGAGGTCGGCCAGCGCCTGGTTGACGAAGGTCAGGCACCCGTCGCCGGTGAAGCGGCAGATGAAGTCGGTCTGGTCGGCGATGATCGCGCGGTAACGGGCTTCGCTGTCGCGCAGCTCCTCCTCCATCGCCTTGCGTTGGCGGATGTCGCTGTGCACGCCGACCATGCCCACCAGCGCGCCCGCGTCGTCGTAGATCGGTCCGGCGTGGAGCTCGACGGGGATCGCGCTGCCGTCGCGGGCGCGCATCAACAACTCCTCCGTCCAGCCGCGCCCCGCGCGCACGGCCGCGAGCATCGCCTCGCCCTGGGCCTGGTCCGCGAACAGGCAGGAAGGGTCGCAGGCCTGGATCTCGGCCGGCGGATAGCCGAGCAGGTCGGTGAAGGCCTGGTTCTGATAGCGGTGGCGACCGTCGGCGTCGGCGATGCCGATCGCCTCCTGGGCCGAATCGACCGCCGACTTGATCAACCGTAGTTCGGCCTCCATCTCGCGCCGGCGCGAGATGTTGCGCGCCACGGCGCAAGAGAGCAGGCGGCCGTCGAAGGAGCGGATGCGCGAGCGGATCTCGACCGGGAAGGTCGAGCCGTCCTTGCGGCGATGGCGGCTCTCGAAGTTGACCTGCTCGCGCGCGACCATCTCCGTCCAGTAGTCGCGCCAGAAGCCGGCCGGATCGGCCAGGCTCGCGGTGACCCCGGCGTCGATGGCGAAGACCGTCTTGCCGATCAGCTCACCGCGCGCGTAGCCCAACGCGGCGCTGGCGGCCTCGTTGCAGTCGACGATCGCCGCGGTGTCATCGATCAGGAAGATCGCATCCTGCACCGCCTCCAGCGCGAAATTGGCCATCGCCAGATCGCGCGCCGATTCCGTCGGTGCGGGTTGCGCTCGTTTCTTCGCAGCGCCATCGCTGGAGTCCTGCATTCGATCAGTATCCCGGCGCCGTGCTCGGGCGCAACCGGTGCCGGTCTGCCTCGCATGGCGGTTACACGCGGGTGTAGCGTAGCCCCGGTGGCCTTACGATCAGCCCGAGGAGTATCGTCATGATCCGATCGCTGCTGCAGAAGCGTTGGTTCCGGCGCGGTCTCTGGACGCTGCTGGTGCTGCTGGTGCTGGTGTTGTTGGTGATCCCACTGGGGCTGATGGCGGTGGTCAACGGCACCCTCAACGCCGGGGCGGGGCGCGAAGGCTCGGTCGGTTGGGTCTGGTTCAACCCCTTCTCATGGACCGCGACCGCGGTCGGGGTGGACATGCGCCGCTTCGACACCGAGCGCGAGGACGACCCCTCCACCGAGCGTGACGAACGGCTGGTCAGCACGATCCGCGCCGACGCCATCGCCGCCGACCTCGCTTTCTGGCGGCTGTTCACCGGGCGGGTCGCCGGGCGGGTCGACATCCATCGCCCGGTGATCGAACTGATCGCGCCGGCGCAACCCTCGCCCGAAGACCGGACCGATGTCGCCGGTCTGGACATCGTCCTGCCCGATGCGGTCCCCTTCACCATCGAGGAGGTCCGGCTGACCGATGCCACCTTCCGTTACGTCAGCCGCGCCGAGCAGGACAGCGGCGCCTACGACCTCCAGCTCGACGACGCCAGGCTGGTGATCCGCGGTCTCACCAACACCGTCGATGCGGCCGCCGGCGAGATGCCCGGCGCGATCATCCTCGAGGGCTCGGGGCCGGCGGGCGGGGTCACCTCCGCCGAGGGTCGCTTCCGCATCGCCGGCGACCACACCCGGCTCGAGATCGAACTGATCAGCGACGGCATGCACCTGCCGCGCCTGAACGATCTGTTCGTGGCCACGGCCGGGCTCGAGATGGCATCGGGCACGGCGCAGCTGAAGGCGGACTACACCTTCCAGGACCGCAGCTACGACGGCACGGTGACCCTGTGGACCCACAACATGGACATCTATCGCTGGGGCGCGGGCACAGACGAGGGCATGTTGCAGCAGTTGTTCAAGAGCATCGCCGGCCAGATCGGTCAGGTGCTGGCCAACTCGGCCGGCAACGAGGGCGGCGTGCGCGTGCCGATGTCGGGCGATTACCAGCAGCAGGAGATCGGCTTCGTGCCGGTTGTGGTCAGCGCGCTGCGCAACGGCTTCTTCATGGCGTTGATTCCCGGTTTCGGGGGCGGTGGCGGCGAGCCGCAGGCGGAGGTGGCGGGGGTCGGCGACGAGGCGGCGCCAGGCGAGGTCGAGCGCACGGCCGCCGCGCCAGCGCAAGCCGACAAACAAAGCGAGGACGCGGAGGGCAACGACTGGGCGCGACTCCAGCCGCCGAGCGAGGGTCCGCTGGCCGGCGAGCAGCCGGAGCGCGAGCCAGATGCCGCTGCGCCCCCCGGTGAGGACGCGGATCCCTGGCAGCGCCTCGGCCCACCAGGTGAATCGCCGCCGGCCGACGAGCCCGGCGAGAAGGGCCAGGAGCGGCCGGGGCAGGAGGACGGATCCCAGGACCAGGAAGCGGAGCAACAGGAATGGCAGGCGGGGGATCCGGATGACGTCGGTGCCTGGGAGCGTCTCGATCCGCCCGATCAGGAGCTCTGAGCGGTCCGTCCGCGAGGCGAGGATGGACCGGACCGACGCAGGACGTAGCCTGCACCCATGCTGGTAGCAGCACCCCACCTGGTTCGCTGGCACCGACGCGGCATCGCCCGCGCGCTGTTGTTGGTCCTGCTCGCCGGCTCCGCCCTCGCGGCAGCCGAGCCGCTCGCGGCGGTGTTCTTCTTCTCACCGGGCTGCCGTCACTGCGTTGAGGCCAAGGCGGCGGTCCGCGAGGTCGCGGCGAGCTACGGCGATCGGCTGCAGGTGGAATGGGTCGACACCAGCGATGCCGAACGCGGCGCGCAGGCGGTGAAGCGCCTGTTTCGCCTGCTCGACCGCCACCGGATCGAGGCCACGCCCTCGCTCGCGGTGTTCGTCGGGGGCAGCGCGGTGCTCGGCGGCGAGCGGATCGTCGCCGAGCTCGACGCAGTGGTCGCGCGCGAACTCGCCAGCGCTACAGACACGAGGCCCCCCGACGGGGAAGCGGAACCGGCGTCGCCAGACGTGCAGCAGAGCGAGCGTTTCGGGCTGCTGGTCCTGGCCCTGGCCGCCCTGGCCGATGGCATCAACCCCTGCGCCTTCGCGGGCATCGTGTTCCTGGTCTCGTTGCTGGCCGCCTCCGACCGCAGCCGCCGCGAGGTGCTGGTCACCGGCATCGCCTACACCATTGGCGTGTATCTGGCCTACATGGCCATCGGCCTGTTCCTGTACACGCTGCTGCGCCAGCTCGCCGGCTGGCTGGTGGTGGCCGATCTGGTGTTCTATCTCGCCTTCGGCCTGTGCGTCGTCGCCGGGGCGATGAGCCTGTGGGACGCCTCCCTGGCCTGGCGCGGGCGCCGGCCCGAGGAGATGACCCTCCAGCTGCCGACCCGGCTCAAACGGATGCTCCACGCCCGGCTGCGCGCCGGCGTGCGCGCGCGGCTGCTCGCCGTGGGCGCCTGCGTCGCCGGGATGCTGGTCGCGGTGATCGAATCCGCCTGCACCGGTCAGCTGTACTTCCCGGTGCTCAACGAGCTGGTGCGCAGCGGCAACGGCACGCTGTGGGCGCTCGGCCGCCTGGCCTGGTACTGCGCCGCCTTCGTGCTGCCGCTGGTGGTGGTCTTCGCCCTGGTGCTCGCCGGCACCTCCAGTCGCAGCATTGCCGGGTGGGGCCAGCGCAACTGGGGCTGGACCAAGCTGGCCCTGGCGCTGGTCTTCGTGCTGATGGCGGTGTGGATGGCCGGCGACCTCACCTGGCCGCCGGGCGCGCGCTGAGACGGGGCCTCGCCGGAAGGTGGCGAACCGTCCGCCTGCGTGCGCGTTCGAATCGCGTATTGCGCCGCTGCGACCTCTGCCCACGATGCGCTGCGTTCGTGGCCCCGTACCGCCGGCCACACAGCAGGAGCGACCATGGACCAACCCGCCACGCCCCAGGATCCCGCCGAGCTCGTCGAGGAGCTGCGCCGCAGCTATCGCGCGCTGCACGAACACATGGGCCACGTGGTCGTCGGCCAGGAGCAGGTGCTCAAGCTGCTGACCACCGGGCTGATGTGCGGCGGCCACATGCTGATGGTCGGGGTTCCCGGCCTGGCCAAGACGCTGATGGTCCGCGGGCTGGGCGCCTGTCTCGGCTGGGATTTCCATCGCATCCAGTTCACCCCCGATCTGATGCCGGCCGACATCACCGGCACCGAGATCCTGCAGCAGGTCGAGGGCTCGCACGAGCGCGAGCTGGTCTACCACCACGGCCCGATCTTCGCCAACCTGGTCCTGGCCGACGAGATCAACCGCACCCCGCCGAAGACCCAGGCCGCGCTGCTCGAGGCGATGCAGGAGCACGCGGTCACCGTCGGCGGCACGACCCACCAGCTGCCGCAGCCCTTCGTGGTGGTGGCGACGCAGAACCCGATCGAGCAGGAGGGGACCTACCCCCTGCCCGAAGCCCAGCTCGACCGCTTCCTGCTCAGCGTGCACGTCGAGTATCCCGAACGCGATCACGAATACGCCATCGCCGCGCGCCCGGCGCGCATGCGTCTGCCCGAGCTGCAGCAGGTGGCCTCGCCGGAGATCTTCCTCGCCTTCCGCGACGTGATCGATCAGGTCCCGGTCTCCGATCCGGTGCTGCGCTACGCCGTCGACCTGGTGCGATCCAGCCGGCCCAAGGAGCCAGACGCCGACGAGTACGTGCGCACCTACATCTCCTGGGGCGTGGGCCCGCGCTGCGCCCAGCACCTGGTGATGGCGGCGAAGGCGGCGGCGATCCTCGATGGCCGCCCGAGCCCGGAGATCGCCGACGTGCGCGAGATGGCGCTGCCGGTGCTGCGCCATCGCATCGTGCCCAACTACAACGCCCTCGGCGAAGGTCTGGAATCGCCCGACCTCATCGCGCACCTGCTCAAGAACGTCCGTGAACCGGCCATGGCCTGAGGACTCGATGCCGTCGTTCTCCCACCCCTACCTCGACCTCAAACGGATGGAGATGCTGCGCCGGGTGCGGCTCAAGCCGCGCGGCGTGGCCGAGGGTTCGCTCGCCGGGCCGCACCGCTCCAACTACCGCGGTACCGCGGTCGAGTTCGCGGATTTCCGTGATTACGTTCATGGCGACGACATCCGCCTGCTCGACTGGAAACTCCACGCGCGCACCGACAAATACTACGTGCGACTCTACGAGGCCGAACGCAACCTGCTCGGCTACCTCGTCTGCGACACCAGCGGGTCGATGGGCTTCGCCGGCGAGGTCGTCCGGACCCAGAGCAAACTCGAGTACGCTGGCCGCCTCGCCGCGGCCATCGCCTATCTGGTGATCGACGGTGGCGATCAGGCCGGGCTGAGCTTGGCCCGGACCGAGGTCGATGATCACCTGCCGCCGCGCGCCGGCTTCCAGCATCTGGCGCGGATGGTGCGCCGTCTCGGCGAGACCACGGCATCTGGCGGCACCGACCTCGGCGCCTGCCTGCGCGGCGTGTACCGCCGCATCCGCCAGCGTGGCGTGCTGATCGTGCTCAGCGATTTCCTCGACGACAGCGAGGGGCTGTGGCAGGGCATCGACCTGTTCCGGCAGTCGCAGTTCGACGTGATGCTGTTCCACATCGTCCATCCCGAGGAGATCGAACTGCCGGACGTGCCGACGGCGCGCTTCCTTCCCTGCGAGGGCGAGGGCGGCGCGTTCAACGTTGAGCCCGATGTGCTGCGCGACCTCTACCGTCAGCGCTTTGCCCAGCACCTCAACGCGGTCGAGGGCGCCGCGCGCACCCGCGGCTGCGACTGGTTTCTCGCCCGTACCGACACCGACCCCTATCTGCTGCTCAAGCAGAGCTTCCTCGCGCGGCAGGTGGTGTGATGCCGGCCGTGCTCAACCCCTGGTTGTTGTTCGGCCTCGCCGCCGCCGGCCTGCCGGTGCTGATCCATTTTCTCACCCGGCCGCGGCCGCGGGCGATCCGGCTGCCGACCTTTCACCTGCTCGCCGCCGCCGGCGGCGGACGCCAGGCGCTCGACCGCCTGCGTACTTTCGTGATCCTGACCCTGCGCACGCTCGCGGTGGTGGCGCTCGCGCTGGTTTTCGCCCGCCCCTTCATCCGCCACGCCGCGGCGCCCGCGCCCGGCGAGGCGCCGCGGGTGGTGTTGCTCCTCGATGCCTCGATGAGCATGCGCGCCACCGCCGGCGGCGTTACCCGCTTCGCTCGGGCCAAGGCCCAGGCGGCCGACGTGCTCCGGCGGCTCGAGCAGGGCTCCGAGGCCGGGGTGGTGCTCATCGGAGCGCGGCCGCACTGCCTGCTGCCCGCGCTCTCGCGCAACCTCCCAGCGCTGCACGAGGGGCTGGCGCAGAGCACGGCCACCTGCGAAGGCGGCGATCCGGTCGCCGCGCTGGCCGAGGCCGAGCGCCTGCTCGGTGGACGCGGTACCGTCTACGTGTTCAGCGACATGCAGCGCGGCAACTGGGGTGCGGTCGATTTCGCCCGCCACCCCGGGCTTGACGTGATTGTCCGCCAGGTCGGCGAGGCCCCGGCGGACAACGTCGGCATCACCGGGCTGGAGTGCTCGCCGCAGCATCCGGTGGCGGGAGAGACGGTCGAGATCGCCTGCTCCCTGTTCAACGCTTCGTCGAGCGTCTGCCGCCGACGGGTGAGCCTGGAGCTCGGCGGCGGCGTGCGTCATGCCGATGCCGAGCTGCTGCCGTATTCCTCTGGCAGCGTGCGTTTCTCCTTCGCGCATCCGCATCCGGATCTGCTCGCGGGCACGGTGGCGATCGAACGCGATGGCCTCGGTGAGGACGACCGGCGTCACCTCGCCCTGCAGGTGCGCGACCGGCTTGCGGTGCTGCTGCTCAGCGACGGCGATCCCCAACGCAGCACCGCGGGCGCCTTCTTTGTCCGCCACGCGCTCGCGCCCTCGCGCCGCGGCGCGGCCGGGATCGCGGTCACCTGTCGCGGCGGCCAGGCGGCTGATCGGCACAGCCTCGAGACCGCCGACGCCTTCGTGCTGGTGCCGCCGCTGATGCTCGGCGGCGAGGTGGTCGAGGTCCTGGCCCGGCGCATCGACGAGGGCGCCGATCTGATCTGCTTCCTCGACGGCCCCGGCGCCCGTCCGCTGCTGAGCATGCTCGCCGGCGCCTCCGACGGCGGCGTGCGTCCGCCGTTCACCCTCGGCGAACCGGTGCGGACCGTGTTGCCGCTTGCCGAACCGGAACGCCACCGCGGTCCGCTGCGGATCTTCCACGGCCGCGACCAGGGCGATCTGGCGGGCCTACGCACCACCCGTCACCTGCTCACCAGCATTGACGCCGAGCGCGCGCACGAGGTCTTCCTCCACCACGCCGACGGCGCCGCCGCGCTGACCATCGGCCCGGCCGGGCGCGGGCGCGCCGCCTTCTTCAATCTGCCGGTGACCCCCGACGGCGGCACCATCCCCGGTAGCCCGCTGTTTCCCGCCCTGCTGCACGAGACCCTGCGCAGCATGCGTCGGGGCGACGACGCCGGCACCCACGTGCCGGGGCGCGACTGGTCGATCGACGTGGTGGACGCCGGGACCGGGTCGCTGCAGGTGCTTGCGCCCGATGGCGCCACGGTGCCCGCCACCGTGGTCTCGCGCGGACGCGCGGTGCGGCTGGCCATGCCGCCGGTGGGTGCGCCCGGCCTCTATCCGGTGCGCGCTGGCGAGCAGCGCGTTGGCGTGGGGGTGGTCAACGTCGACCCGGTCGAGACCGACACCCGCCCGGTCGCGGTGAGCAGCCTGCTCGACACCGCCACCGCCGGCGCGCGGGTGCGGGTGGTCGACGAGGGCGGCGATCTGGTCGATGCGGCCCGGCCGCGGGTGCTCTGGCCGCAGCTGTTGATCATCGCCGCGGCCTGTCTCGCGGCGGAGATGCTGGTGCTCGCGTTGTGGCGGCGGCGCCCGCCGGGTGCCCGGGTGGTGGCGATGTCGCGGGGGAGCGCCTGATGCAGCACTTGTTCCTCAGCCCCTGGTCGGCCGGCGTCCTGGTCGCGGCGGTGCTGCTGCTGGTGGCACTGGTGGTGGTCCGGTTGCTGCGCGAACGTCGGCAGCTGTCGCTCGCGCGCCAGTGGGCGCCGCTGGGCCTGCGCGTGCTGGTCATCGCCGGGCTGCTGTTCATCGCGCTCAATCCGACCGCGGTGATCCCGCGCCGGGAGAGCGGGCGGCCGCACCTCGCGGTGCTGGTCGACACCTCGGCGAGCATGGCCACCGCCGATGTCGACGGCGGCTCGCGGCTCGCGGCTGTCATCGCCCGGCTCGACGACGGCGCGCGCGCGCGCCTCGAACGCGACTTCCACCTTCACCCCAAGGCCTTCGATGCCTCGCTGCGGCCGCTCGAGCTCAGCGGTCTGAGCCCGGAGGACGCCGCGGGCGACGCGACCGACCTCGGGCCGGTCCTTGCGGCGGCGGTCGGCGAGATCGCCGAACGGCCGGGCCAGGCGGGGATCTTGCTGATCAGCGACGGGCGCAGCACCGGCGAAGGACTCGCGGCGGCCGAGGAGCTGGCGCTGGCGCGGTCGGTGCCGGTGTGGGCGTGCCCTCTCGGCGGGCCGGTGGAACGGCGCGACCTGGCGATGCGCGCACCCAACGCCGAGATCCTGGCCTTCGCCGGCGAGGAGGTGCAGCTGAACGCCACCCTGCACAGCGTCGGTTTCCCCCATCGCGCGCACGACGTGCAGCTGCTGCGCGATGGCACGGTGGTCGAGCAGGTGCGCGCGGTCCCGGCCGATGGCGAAGCCGCGGTCGCCTTCACCGTCGCCGCCCCGGCGACCGGCGAACAGGCCTACGACATCCGGGTCCCGGCCGAACCCGGCGAGGCGGATCCGGACAACAACGCGCGCACCCTCTACGTGCGCGCGGTCGGGGCCAAGGTCCGGGTGTTGGTGGTCGAGGGCCAGCCGCATTGGGACACCAAATTCCTGGTCCAGAGCTGCAAGCGCAATCCGCACGTCGATGTTACCGCGATCCACCGGCTCGCCTCGGGCCAGCAGTTCACCGTGCTCAGCGACGCCGCCGGCGAACGCCGCGACACCGGCGACCACTTCCCACGCAGCGCCGAGGATTTCGCGCGCTACGATTGCATCGTCTGCGGCCGCGGCTGCGAGGCCTTCTTCGACGAGACCACCGAGGAACTGCTCGCACAGTTCGTGGCCGAGCAGGGCGGCAGTCTGGTGCTCGCGCGCGGCCGTCCCTACGGCGGGCGTTTCCCGCCGCTCGCGCGCCTGGAGCCGGTGATCTGGGGCCAGGGCACCGCGACCGGCGTGCAGCCGCGCATCGCCGAGGACGCGCTCGACTCGCCGTTGTTCGCCGCCTTCGGCGCCGAACCGCAGGCGATGATCGACTCGTTGCCGCCGTTGGCCCAGGTGCAGCACACCATCGGGCTCAAGCCGCTGGCCCAGGTGCTCGCCACCGCCGGCGGCCCCGACGGCGACGCGGTGATCGCCTACCAGCTCTACGGTCAGGGCCGGGTGCTGAGCATCAACGCCGGCGGGCTGTGGCGCTGGTCGTTCAACGAGGGCGACCAGCAGCGCGACGACCACCTCTACGATCATTTCTGGACCGGCGTCCTGCGCTGGCTGCAGTCGAGCAGCGATTTCGTCGCCGGGCACGACATCGCCCTGCGCAGCGCCCGGCGGCGCTACACCGACGAACAGCCGCTGCGCTTCCTCATCCGCACCCGGGGCGTCGATCCGGAGGCCTACCGCCCGCGGCTCGAGATCGTCGGCGAGGGCGAGACCACCACCGTCGAGCCGACCCCGGTCGCCGGCGGCCAGTACCGCACCAGCACCGCGCCGTTGCCGCCGGGGGCCTACACCGTGCGGCTGCACAACAACGTCGGTCGGCCGGCGGTGATCGAGCAGGAGATCAGCGTGGTCAGCGCCTCGGTCGAACAGCGCGAGCTCAGCGCCGATCCGGCCCTGCTCGAGCGTCTGGCCACCGCGACCGACGCCGCGGTGGTCCCGCCCGACGAGCTCGGCGGCCTGCTCGAACGCGTCCGCCGCTGGCAGGCGCGGCGGATCCTCGCCGATGACCGCCACGCGCTGTGGGATACCGCCTGGCTGATGCTCCTGCTCTTCGCCCTGCTGGGGGTGGAGCTTTACCTGCGCCGCCGGAGGGGGTTGCTGTGAGTGGTATGTGCGCGTCGCTGTGCGCCCGCCTGCGCGGTTGGTCGTTGCTCGCCGGACTGCTCACCGGCATCACGGCGCTGGCCGCCGGCGCGCTGGTGGCGCTGTTCGCCGACGTGATCCTGATCCTGCCGGCCGACGCGCGCGCGCGCGCGCCGTGGGTCCTGGGCGGTCTCGGCGTCGCGGTGGTGCTGATCGCCGCCTGGCGCGTGCTGCGTATCGCGCCCGGGCGGGTCGCCCGGCGTTGCGAGGGGCGGTGGTCGCGACTGGGCACCGGGCTGACCAACGCGGTCGACCTTCAGCGCCGTGAGCCCGACGGGCCGATCCAGGCCCATCTGCGTCAGGAGGCGCTGGCGCGCGGGCGCGAGCTGGCCGGGGGTGTGCGAACCTGGCCGCTGATGCGCGCGGCGTTGCTGATCGCGCTCGTCGCGCTGATCGCCGCCGGTCTCGCCTGGGGCGGCACCGCGGTGTTCGGCCGGGCGATGCTCGCGGCCGTCGCGCCGCGTTTCCTCGACCCGCATGGCGATCATCCGCCCTACAGCCCGCTGGCGTTCGAGATCGTCGCCGCGGACGCAGCGGTGAGCTACGGCGGTAGCTGCGAGATCCGCGCCCGGGTCCACGGCGGCGTGGTCGACCAGCTGCTGCTGGTGGCCGAAGACGACAACGGCGAACGCAGCCGCAGCGTCATGTTCCGCGATCCGGACCGCAGCCACTTCCACACCCTGACCAACCTGCGTCACCCCACCCGCTTCCACGTCACCGACGGCCGTGGCCGCAGTCGCTGGCGGCGCATCGACATCCGCTACACCCCGCGCCTCGAATCGGTCGAGATCGCGACCGGCTTCCCCGCCTACACCGGCCTCGAGCCGCGCACGCGCAAGCTCGGTGACGAGGACCTCGAGTTGCCGCGCGGCACCACGGTGGCGCTGCGGGTGGCGAGCAACCGCCCGCTGGCCCACGGCACCGTGAGCCTGACCCCGCTGCTGGGCGGCGAGGCGCGCACGCTGCGCCTGGAGCGCGACGGCCAGGCCGAGCGGGTGGTCGCCGGCGGATTCGAGCTGCAGCAGGCGGTGGCCTTCAGCATCGCGGTCACCGATACCGACGGGCTGGTTTCGCGCGAACCCCGCAAGGGCCGGATCACCATCCTGCCCGACGAGCGCCCGCGGATCCGGGTGATCGAGCCGGGGCGCGACGCGGTGGCCACGCCGGAGATCAGCATCCCGGTGGTGGTCGAAGCCGAAGACGACTATGGCGTGGAGCGGATCCTGTGGCTGCGCGGGCTCAACGAGTCGCTCGAGCGCCCCTTCGCCATGCCTTTCACGCCGCAACGCCAGGGCCGCACCGGCCGGGCCGAGACCGCCTTCGATCTCGGCGACCTCGGCCTGCGCCCGGGCGACACCATCCGTTATTTCTTCGAGGCGGTCGACAACGATCCCGCCGGCCCGAATATCACCACCAGCCGGGTGTTCGAGCTCGACATCATCTCGCACGAGGAGTACGAGCAGATCCTGCGCCAGGCGCGGGCGCGTAAGCAGCTGTTCGACGCCCACCTCGCGCTGCAGCAGCACCTGCGCCGGCTTCAGGAGACCGCGGAGCATCTGGCCGAGCGCCTGGCCGAACCCGGCGCAGCCGACGATCCGAAGCTGGCCGAGGAGCTCGCCGCCTTCCGCCGTTCGGTTGCCGACTATCACAAGCGGCTCGAAGAACTCATCGGCGCCCGGCCCACCTTCGCGGTCGATCCGCTGTTCCAGGACAGTCTCGAGCAGCAGCGGCCCGGCCTGCAGCGCGCACGGGAAGCTCTCGGCGGTGGCGTGCCCGATCCCGAGGCGATGGCCACCGTGGCCGAGGAGCTCGCGGCGCTGCGCCCGCAGATGGATCAGGAGGTTGGCGAGCCCGCGCGCCAGCTGGCCGCCGTCGCCCGCCTGCTCGCCGCCACCGACGGGTTCTCCGCGCTCGCGCTACGCCAGCGCGAGCTGGTGCGCACCGCGCGACGCTTCGCGCAGACGCGCAGCGAGGCCGTCTCGCGCCTGCAGCAGATGGAGCTGCAGGCGCTCGCCGCGGCCGAACGCGACATCGCCGACGCGCTCGACGCCTGGATCCTTCAGGTCGACGAGCTGATCGGCGATCTGCCCGACGACCCCGCCTACGCCGAGCTGCGGGTGAGCGCGAACGAATTTCTCGGCAAGGTCACCGCCGCACGCATCGACCCGGCTTTGCGCCGTGCCGGTTCGCACTTCGGCGGCATGGACGGCAGCGAGGGCGTGAAGCTGGCTGCGCTGGCCGAGGAACGGATGATGGCGTTGATCGCACGCTGCCAGGCGTTCGCGGGCCAGCTCGGCCAGGGCGCGTGCTTCAAGTTCCAGCCGCAACTGCAGTCGGCGATGCAGCGCTCGCTGCAGCAGATCCGCCAGGCCATGGGCGCGGGTGGATCCGGCGCCGCCGGCTACGGCCTGGCCGGCAACAACGTCGGGCTCTACGGCCCCGACATCCAGCTCAGCGGCCAGCAGGGCTCTGGCGGCGACAGCGGCCGGAGCGCCAGCGTCGCCCGCGAGGCCCCGGCCGCATCCTCCGCCGTCGGCGAGGAGTTGACCACGCCGAATGCGGAGCAGACGGTGGTGCCGCAGACCGACGCCGCCTTCCCGCTGCGCTACCGCAATCTCGTCGGCGAATATTTCCGTACCATCGGGGAGACCGCACCATGAACATCGTTTCCATGTTCCGTATGCTATGCGCCTCGTGCTTGCTCGCCGCGTGTGCGAGCGCCGCCACGGCCGAGGCCGGCGGCGACGCCGTCGCCTGCGCCAACCTGATCTACGCCGGCACCCGGTCGTCGGTCTGCTTCAGCGATCGCTTCCTCAGCCTCGCCGCGCGCAAGAGCACCCTCGACACGGTGCGCAAATTCCGGCCGGTCAAGCTGGCCGGCGACGAGCTCTACCGTTACCCGTTCGCGATGATGACCGGCGAAGGCGCCTTCAGCCTCACCGCCGACGAGCGGGTCAACCTCAAGCGCTACCTCGAGCGCGGCGGCTTCCTTCTCGCCTCCGCCGGTTGTTCGAGCAAGCAGTGGGACGCCTCCTTCCGCCGCGAGATGAAGCTGGTCTTCCCCGAGCAGGAGCTGGCGGTGATCCCGGACGAGCACGAGATATTCCGCACCATCTTCACCATCGACAAGCTCAAGACCCACGGCAAAGACGCCAAACTGCTCGGTCTGACCATTGGCGGCAAGGTGGTGCTGGTCTATTCGAGCGACGGGCTCAACGACACCTCGACCATGCACGGCTGCTGCTGCTGCGGCGGCAACGAGATCAGTAATTCGCAGCAGGTGAACGCCAACATCCTCGCCTACGCCCTGGTGCAATGACCCGCAACCCGCTCGCCGAAAGTCGACGATCGCCCGCCCGCCGCCTGCTGGTCGCGGCCCTGGCTGGCGTGGCGGTGGTGATCGGCTTCTTTTTCACCGGCGACGACGGGCGCGATGAACTGCGGCTGCTGTTCACCGGCGAGACCCTCGGCCGGCTCGCGCCGTGCATCTGCGAGGGCCGGCTCGCCGGCGGTCTCGGTTTCCGCCGCGGCTATCTCGCGACGGTCGACGAGCCGCATCTGCTGGTGGACACTGGTAATATCGCCAAGGGACGTGGCGCGGGCGAACGCCTGCGTGCGGCGGAAATCGTACGGGCGATGGCGGCCATGGGCTACCACGCCGCGAACATTGGCGAATACGAACTGGTGCTTGCGCGCGAGCAGCTCGGCGAACTCACCGGGCTCGGCCTGCGCTTCGTCAGCGCCAACGTGCTCGATGAGGCGGGCGAACCGGTGGTCGATCCCTTCGTGGTCAGCGAGGCCGGCGGCCCGGCGGTGGCGATCACCGGCGTGGTCGAGCACGACCGTTTCCTGCCGGGTGCGGGCCTGCGTACCGTCCCGCCGCGCGAGGCGCTGGCGCGGCAGCTGCCGGCGATGCGCGCCGCCGCGGACCACGTGGTGGTGCTGGCCGACCTGCCGCGACGCGAAGTCGAAGAGCTGGCGGCCGCTTTCCCCGAACTCGCCTGCATCCTCTTCCGCGGGCGGCAGGATTCGCAAGCGCCAACGCGGGTCAACCGTAGCTGGATCGCCTCGATCTACGGCGGACGCTACATCGCCGATCTCAAGCTGCGCTGGAGCGCCGGCGAGCGCAGCGAGGCCAGCGGGGAGGCGGTGGTGCTCGACGACCGCTTCGCCGATGGCACGGCCGACGCCACCCGTCGCCCGCCCGGGGTCAGTGTGCGTCCGGAGCAGCTCGCCTTCGGCACCTTCCGTCGCGGTCGGCTGCACCGCGCGCAGCTGACGGTCATCAACGCCAACGACGCGCCGATCCGGGTCGGCCGGGTCTACAGCCCCTGCACCTGCTTCGCGATGTCGGTGCGCGAGGCCGCGGTTCCGGCTCACGGCCGCACCACGGTCGATGTGACCCTGCATTCGCTTGAGCTCGAAGGCGAGCAGAGCTTCCCGCTCTACGTCGAGATCGGTGGCGCCGTGCGGGGCCTGCTGCACGTCACCGCCACCGCCACCGTGGTCGACGCCGACGCGGCCTCGGGAGACACGCCATGATCGCTCCGCTCCGCGCCCCGCTGGCCATCGCGTTCGCCTGGTTGCTGTCCATCCCGTCGCTGCCTGGCGCGGAGCAGGAGCCGGTTGGGTTGCGGGTTCACGCCGGCCTGCCCGCCGCGCGGCTGGCGGCCGCAGACAGGCAGGCGTTGATCCTGCTGGCTTTTGTCGGCGGCACCGATCACGCCGGGATGCAGACGGTGCTCGACGCGATCGCCGAGCCCACCTTCCGCGAGCGCCAGGACGGTCTGCACGTCGCGGTGCTGACCCCCGACCTCGAGCCCGACACCGCCGCCCGGTTCCAGGTCCGTACCGTGCCCGATCTGCTGGTGCTTGACGCCGACGGAGTCATCTACGCCCGCCGCAGCGGCGCGCTGCCGGCCGCGCGGCTGGCCGACTGGGTCGATCTGGCCACCGATCGCCGCGCGCACGGCAGCTGGTGGGGCCAGTCGACCGATCACGATCCCGAATCGGTGCGCACCTACAGCAAGGCGGTCGCCGGCCTGGGCGATCGCCAGCCGACGGAGCGGACGCGGTGCAGCGCGTTGCTGCTGCGCCTCGGCGAACGCTCGATGCCGCATCTGATCGCCGCGCTCGACGACGAGTACCTTGGCGTGCGCATCGGCGTGCACGAGGTGCTCAGCGAGCTCGCGCCCGCGGCTCCGGCCTACGATCCCTGGGCCGCGGCGCAGCAGCGTCAGGCGGCCGCTGCCGCCTGGGCCACCTGGTGGGAGCAGGCCGACGGCCTGGGCGAGCGCTCGACCCTGGCCGAGGACGGCGCCGCGGCGCGCGCCCGACGCGCGGCGCTGGCCGACATCGGCGACGCCGACGATCCCCTGGCGCGGACGCGGGCGATGACCGCGCTCTACCTGCTCGGCGCGGACGTGCTCGGCGAGCTGGCCGCGGCGCGCGATGCGGCCATCGCCGACGGCGATCACGCCACCATGCGGTTGATCGACACCGTGCGCTGGGCAATCCTGATCCCCGGATCGCTCGAGCGGCGGCTGGGCCTGCGGCGCACCTTCATCGCCGGCACCAGCGATGCGCGGCAACAGGCGGTCGAACAGCTGGCCGCGGCCGGCGACGCGGCCCTGCCGGCCCTGCAGGCGCTGATCGCCGACGATGACGAGCTGGTGCGCGAAGCGGCGATCCACGCCCTGCGCGGCGTTGGCGGGCCGGCGGCGCTGGAGGCGATCGCCTCGATGCTCGCCGCGGAAGACAGCAACCTGCGCGCGGTCGCGGCCCAGAGCCTGGGCAAGAGCAAGCAGGAGAGCGCAGGCGCGCATCTGGTCGGCGCGCTCGACGACGAGGACGAGGTGGTAGCGATCACCGCCATCGCCGCGCTCGAGGAGATCAAGGCCAAGAAGCAGGCTCCGGCGCTGATCGCCTGTCTCGACGACAAGCGCTGGCGGGTCCGGGCCGAGGCGGCCGAGGCCCTGGGCCAGCTCGAGATCGCCACCGCTGCGAGCGAGCTCAAGGCGCTGCTGGCCGACAAGGACGCCTACGTGGTGCGCAAGGCGCTCGAGGCCCTGCGCGAGATCGAGTCGGTGCCGACTGGCGAGACGTTGCTCGCACTGGTCGAGCGGCTGCCCGACCTCACCGGTCTCTGCGCCGATCTGCTCGCCCGCAAGGGCAGCGCGGCGAGCATCGAGCTGATCCACACCATCTACACCAGGAGCGACCCCGGGCGCCAGGCCGGGATCTTCGCCGCGTTGAGCGAACTCGGCGCGACCGCGGCCGAACACGCCGCCGCCTGGCGCAAGCTGGTCGACACCGCGAAGCGGAGCGAGTCGGCCGAGGTCCGCGCCCGGCTGGCGGACTGGCTCGCGGTGCGCGGCGTGGCCCTGGGCCGGCCGGTCATCGCCGAACTGGCCACCGACGACGAGCAGAGCGTGCGCCATGGGGCGCGGTGGCTGATGCTGCGCGCCGCGCTGCACCATTGGGGCGGCACCGGTGAGAATGCCGACGACTACCGGGCGCGCAGACTGGGCCAACAGGACTTCGGCGTCCTGCTGCCCCGCGCGAAGGCGGCGGAGGAAGCGTCGCAGACCTCCATACCCGCAATACGGGCGCTGGGTGACCGCGCGCGCGCCTATGCCCTGGCCAAGGGGCGGGG
>JBEPXK010000004.1:0-23310 GCA_041641915.1 Planctomycetota bacterium | reverse complement strand
TTCTGCGAAAATGGGCCGTAGGCCCGCAGAAAACGCGGCCGGAGGCCGCGAACCCCGACCGAGGCCGTGGGGGTATGCGCCGAAGGCGCGAGGGGGCAGCGCCCCCTCTGATAGAAGCCTCAGGATTCAGGGCAGGACGTAACTACTCAGGCCCATCGGGCATGAGTAGTTACCCGCCTTTATTGGGCCCCATCGCGAGCGATGGAGCTGGTCCATGGCAATCCCGACAAAGCCAGAGGGGTAGGTCCATTCGCTTGCGAATGGACCGTAGGGGCGAAGCCCCTGAGTAGTTACGGCAGAACCATCATGGTGAAGACCATGCCGAAGATGCCCACGGTTTCGGCCACGCCCATCGCGATGATCACGAAGGCGAAGCCCTTGCCGCCGTTCTCGACCAGCGCGCGGATTCCGGCCGCGCCGACCTTGCCCTGGAGCCAGGCGCTGAACAGCTGGGCCAGGCCACAGGCGATGCCGGCGCCGGCGAGCATGCCCGCCAGGCTGGCGTCGAACTCACCGGCGGGGATGGCCTCGGTCATGCTGCCGGCCATCGCGTTGAGTGCGAGAAAGCCGTAGAGCGTCTGCGAGAGCGGCATGCCCAGCAGGATGATGTAGGTGAAGTTGAGGTTGCGGTTCTCTTTGCCCTCGCGCGCCCAGGCGCCGGCCGCGGCCATGCCGGCGTTGCCGATACCCAGGCCGGAGCCGACCGCGGCGAGGCCGAGCGCGAGCATGCCCGCCATCTGTCCGAAGAAATAGAGCCAGTTGTCCATTGATGTGATCTCCTTGATGCTGTCCCGTCGGTGCCGGTTCCGGTGTGGGTGTGTGTAGTGGACCCGAGGCCGTCAGGAGGGGTTCGAACGATGGCGGGTGGCGCAGAAGGGCGCGTAGGCGCGGCCCTTCCACTCCATGCCGAGGTTGTTGGAGAATTCGAGCATGTTCAGGCGTACGCCGTGGGCGAACAGCGCGATGAGGCAGAGCGCGAAGTTGAGCGCATGGCCGAGCACCAGGATGAACGGGCTCAGGGCGGTGAAGCCGGTGCCTTCGGGGCCGACGCCGGCCATGGTGTTGAAGGTCTGCGCGAGCACCGCAGAGGCGAGGCCGACCGCCATCAGGCGGATGTAGCTGATCTCGTCGGAGAACTTGGCCAACAACTCGAAAGGCATGTTGGCGAAGCCGACACCGAGGCGCTTGAGCGGATTGGCCGAGTCGCTTTCGAACAACAGTGCCAGCACCAGGCCGACGACCAGCAGGTAGGGCCAGATCGTGCCCCAGCCGAAGGCGTCGCCGAGCAGGAGCGAGAAGATCACCCCCAACATGCCCCAGACGCTCAACGCCCAGCCGAAAGGGGCGAGGAAGCGCTGGCTTGGCCACAGCACCACCGCGCGCCAGAGCCACGCCACGGTGAGGTGGACGCCCGCGATCCACAGGCTCAGGCGGGCGAGGAAGTCGCGGTTCTCCTCCTGCATGTCGACGGCGATCGGAGCGTTGCCGGGCCCGAAGAAGACCTCGAAGCCAAAGAAACTGTTGGTGATCACGCCCCAGGCCATGGTCGCGATGCCGAGGATCGCGGCGAGGTTGGCGGTCGGTGTGCCCATCGCCGCGACGATCTTGCCGCGCAGGCCGAGGGCGAGCAGGGTCAGCATCAGGCCGTAGCCGGCGTCGCCGATGAGCATCGCCGCGAACAGCGGCAGGGCGAGCATGAAGGCCGCGGAGACATCGGCCTCGCGGTAGCCGGCGACGGTGCCGAGGATGTCGAACAGGCCCTTGATCGGTCGGGCCCAGCCGGGGTAGCGGACCAGCGTCGGCGGGTGTTCCTCGTCGGTCGGCGGCCGGGTGGTAATGCCGGCGGGGATGTTCGCGGCGCTCAGCGCGGCGACCGGCTGTTCGACCTGGTCGGCGGGGATCCAACCCTGGACCGCGAACAGGCCACCATCAACTGCGCCGCTGCGCTCGGCGCAGACGAAGAGCTCTTGCTGCTGCAGCCGTTCGCGTTCGGCGATCAGCGCCGGACGCAGTGGTGTCAGGCGTTGCAGGCTCGCGGCGTCTTCGCGCATCGCCGCCCGGATGGTTTGGGCCTCGGCGCGCAGGCCGGGGATGTCCCACTGCGGGCGTTCGAGCTCGTTCGCGTCCTCGGGCAGTTCGGTGTGGCCGCCCGAGCGGTCGACCACCGCGACGATCACCTTGCCCTTGCCCGGCCGGGCGATCACGCTCACGCATTCGGCCGGGATCGCCGACTCGCTGCCGGCTGGGACCTCGAACAGGTCGACCATGATGCCCTGTTCGTCGAGCGCGCGCAGGTCGTCGAGCGCGACGTGGCCCCAGTGGCCGACCTCTTGTTCGCGGTTGGCCAGCACGTGCAGCAGATGCTCGTGTTCCGCCTGGCGTGTGGCCAGGGCGTCGATGCGCCGTGCCGCCTCGAGCGGCGTCAGCTCCGGTGTATCGCCGGTCTCGGCCGGCAGATCGGCCAGGGCGCGGATCGCGCGATCGACCACCGCCAGGTCACGGTGCAGCGCTTCATCGGCCACCGCCACCTGCGGGTCGACCGGCTCGATGTGCAACACCCCGGCTGCGCCGAGGGCGTCGAGCATCGCCTCGCGCCGATCGGTCTGCACGGCGCAGAAGAGCTTGTGCATCTTGACGATCATGGCGTCCCCCTCACGAGACCGGAGCCACGCTGGAGCCCCGCTCCGCCGGACGGTTGCTGGGTCCGACCGTGGCGCATCACTCCTCCCCCAGCTCCGCGGCCGCGTCGGCCACCGCGAGTTCGGCGAGCTTGCCCTTGGCGATCTTGCTGCGGCCGATCGCGCTGGTCATCTCGTCGCCGAGGCGGATGCGGATGCGACGGATGGCGTCCTTGGCTTCGGGGATCTTGACCTGCTCGAAGAGGTTGACGCGCTGGATGGTCTTGCGCAGTTCGCGTTCGATGAGTCCGAACTGGCGCTGCAGTATCGCGACCTGCTCGGCGTAGCGCCGCCGCTCGCGCAGACGGCAGATGGCGCCGTCGATCCACACCGGGGTGGCGAAGAGCGAGTAGTGCGAGTCGGGAAACTCGAGCCGATCGAGCTCGGGCACGGCGATGCCGGCGATGTCGATGGTGTGGGTGACCACCTCGGTCGGTTCGCACAGGCCCTGGATGTCGACGCCGGCGAGGGTGGTCGCGATCGGGGCGAAGCCGCGGCAGCGGCGTTCGGCACCGCGCAGGGTCTGCTCGGCGTGCTCGAGCCGCTGGCGGGTCCGGTTCAGGTGCGTCTGCAGCTGGCTCTGGCGCAGCTTGAGCATCGGCAGGAAACGCTGGAAGCGCTTGAGCGCGTCGCGTTGCCGTTTGAGCTCGGGGCGGGTGAGCTTGATCTTGGCCATCTCAGCGCTCCTTCACCGGCACGCAGCCCGATCCGTCTCCCGGGATCGGGAGCGGCGCAGGCGTTCTCGCACGGTCCAGGGGGCCGGTCACGGCTTCACTCCTCGGAGGTCGCGGCCACGGCCGGGGCTTCGGCGTCTTCCAGCGATTTGGGCCAGTGCTTGGCGAGCACGTCGCGGCGCATGCCCACCTCGACCGGCTCGAAGCATGCGGCCAGCAGTTCCCAACAGCGGTCCAGGGCCTCGGTCAACGGGATGTTGACCTCCAGGTCCATGATTTGTTCCTCGAAGCGGTCCCCGAAGGTGAGCAGCTTCTCGTCCCAGTCGGACATCTGGAAGCCCATGTTCCGCTTCTCGCGCGCTTCGGTGCACTGGGCGTAGAGCCGCAGACAGCCATCCATGATCGTGCGGTGGTCGTCGCGGGTGTCGCCGTTGACCTGCTGCTTGAGGCGGGAGAGCGAGCCGAAGGGCTCGATGCGGCCGTTGCGGAGGTAGAACTGGCCTTCGGTGATGTAACCGGTGTTGTCGGGCACCGGGTGGGTCACGTCGTCGCCGGGCATGGTCACGCAGGCGAGCAGGGTCTGCGAGCCGTACTGGTTGAAATCGACCGCCTTCTCGTAGCGGCGCGCCAGCTGGGAGTAGAGATCGCCGGGATAGCCGCGGTTGGAGGGGATCTGTTCCATGGTGATGGCGATCTCCTTGAGCGAGTCGGAGAACGCCGTCATGTCGGTCAGCAGCACCAGTACCCGCTTGCCCTGCAGCGCGTACTGCTCGCCGATGGCCAGACACAGGTCGGGCACCAGCAGGCATTCCACCACCGGGTCGGCGGCAGTGTGGATGAACATGATCGTGCGCGAGAGCTGGCCGCCCTGGTCGAAGGTCTCGCGGAACTGGAGGTACTCGTCGTGGCGCAGGCCCATGCCGCCGAGGATGATGATGTCCGCCTTGGCCTGCAGGCCGATGCGCGCCAGCAGCTGGTTGTAGGGCTCGCCGGCGACCGAGAAGATCGGGATCTTCTGGCTGACCACCAGGCTGTTGAACACGTCGATCATCGGGATGCCGGTCTCGATCATCTCGTCGGGCATGTGCCGGTGCATCGGGTTCACCGCTGGGGTGCCGATGTCGATCGCGCTCTCCTCGACCGCCGGGCGGTTGTCGCGCGGGCGGGCCGAGCCGTCGAACACGCGGCCGAGCAGGTCGTCGCCGAAGGGGACCTGCATCGGTTTGCCGAGAAAGCGCACGCGTGAGTCGGTCGACACGCCCTGGGTGCCGGCGAAGACCTGCAGCGAGACCTGGTCGCCCTCGAGGCGGATGACCTGGGCCAGCGACGAGCCGTGCGGCCCGGTGATCACCGCGAGATCATCGAAGCCGATGTCGGTCGCGGTGACGGTGACCACCGAACCGGCGATCTGGTTGATGTCGTCGAAGTACTTTCTCATGCCTGGGCCTCGGCTTTCTCGGTCGACCGGTCGCCCGCATCCGCGGCGCCGGAGGCGATCTTGGCGTCGATCTGTTGCCACAGCGCGTCGTATTCCTCGCTGCCCTCGGCGGCGAAGTTCCAGTTGCGGAACAGGTCGGTGAGTTCGAAGACGTAGGTGCGGGACTCGGTCTTGGACATGTGGGTCAGGTCGAGATCGATCACCGTGAGCAGCTTGTCGAAGGCCTTCTGCTGGCGCTCAGGGGGGCAGTTGCAGTCGACCTCGTCGAAGGCGTTCTGTTGCAGGAACACCATGTCGAACATCTCGGCCTTCTGTAGCACGATGAAGTCGTCGATCGGCGTGCCCTCCTCGCCGACCACCGTGAGCATCTGCTTGACCTCGTTGCCGTGGCGCAGCGTCTGGCGTACGCGATCGACCTTCTCCGCGGCGATGATGCCGGGGTACTTGGACCAGCTGTCGATCGGGTCGATGGCGGGGAAGCGACGCGCGTCGGAGCGGATGCGGGAGAGGCCATGGAAGGCGCCAACCACCTTGAGCGTGCCCTGGGTCACCGGTTCCTCGAAGTTGCCGCCGGCGGGCGAGACGGTGCCGCCGATGGTCACGGTGCTCACCCGTCCGTCGTGTAGTTCGATCGCGCCGGCGCGTTCGTAGAAGCCGGCGATGCGGCTCTCGAGGTAGGCGGGGAAGGCTTCCTCGCCGGGGATCTCCTCGAGCCGGCCAGAGACCTCGCGCATCGCCTGGGCCCAGCGCGAGGTGGAGTCGGCGAGCATGAGTACGTTCAGCCCCATCTGGCGGTAGTACTCACCGAGGGTCACGCCGGTGTAGACCGAGGCCTCGCGCGCGGCCACCGGCATCGCCGAGGTGTTACAGATGATGATCGTCCGCTCCATCAGCGAGCGCCCGGTGCGCGGGTCCTCGAGTTCGGGCAGCTCCTTGATCGTCTCCACCACCTCGCCGGCGCGCTCGCCGCAGGCGGCGACGATGACCACGTCGGCGCGGGCGAACTTGGCCGTCAGGTGCTGGAGCACGGTCTTGCCGGCGCCGAAGGGCCCGGGGATGCAGTAGGTGCCGCCGGCGACGACCGGGAAGATCGAGTCGACCAGGCGCTGGCCGGTGACCAGCGGCTCGGTCGGCAGCAGCCGGCGCTTGCAGACCATCAGCGGTTTCTTGACCGGCCAGGTCTGGACCATGGTCACTTCGCGCTTGCTGCCCTTGCCGTCCTCGAGCACGGCCACGGTGTCGCCGACGGCGTAGGCCCCCGCCGCGACGATCGAGGCCACGTTCCAGCGGCCGTCGAGATCGAAGGGGGTCATGATCTCGTGGCTGAAGGGGCCCTCGGGCACCGAGCCGAGCTTGTGCCCCGGCCCGACCGCGTCGCCGACGCTCGCCGTCGGGGTGAAGTCCCAGCGCTTCTCCTGGTCGAGGCCCGGTAGCCACTGGCCCGGGGTGAGGAACGGGCCGAGTTCGGCCAGTTTCTCGAGCGGGTTCTGCAGCCCGTCGTAGATCATCCCTAGCAGGCCCGGCCCGAGGTCGAGCGAGAGCATGCTGTCGTGGAAATCGATCTCGTCGCCGACCTTGAGCCCGCGGACCTCCTCGAAGCACTGGAGGTCGGCACGCTGCCCGCGCACGCGGATCACCTCGCACAGCAGGCGGGCGCCGTCGCCGCGCAGCACGTGGGCGGTGCCGTTCTGGACCACGTCGCCCCCGGTCTCGGCGATGAGGATGTTGCCGTGGATTCCGGCGATGCGGCCGCTCATGGCATGGTCTCCGTACACAATGCGCCAGGGGCGCCAGATGACTGGTGGGCGGTGGGACGGATGTCGGCCGGGCCGGATCCGATCCGGTACGCGCAGCTGGGCCCGAGGGGCGGGGCGGCGCGCAGCATGATCAGCCGTCCACCGTGGTGGCCGCAGCGACCGCCGCCCATCTGAGCACCAGGCTCAGCCGCACGGCGTAGGCGACCACCTCGTCGTCGGTGAATGCGAAGCGGGGCGCGTTGCGGTCGAGCCATTCGATACGCACCGCGTCGAGCGCCCGCTGTTGGGCCTGGGGGTCGTCGGCGTGCTGCACGCGCGAGACCGCGTCATCGACCAGCGACCGGTCCTCCTGGCGGGTGCTGGCCAGATCCGCCGCGACCATCAGGGCGTCGCCGTCGAGGCCCAGGCCTTCGGCGCGCAGCTGCACCAGCTGGTTGCGCAGGGCCACCTCCCAGCCGCACCAGGCGGCGAGGAACGCAGATCCGTGTTCCCGCGCGAGTGCGTCGAGATGGCGGAACCAGTTGGCCCAGGGGCAGTCGGCGGCGACGCGGAAGGCGTCGGGGCGGTCGCAGGCCAGCGCTGGCGGCAGCGGCGCCTCGCCGCGGACCTGCGGTTCCTCGAGCACCGCGTTGGGCAGCTCGGGCAGCTCGCGCCCGGCGACTACGCTCTGATGCAGCAGGAGGTCGTCGCCGAGCAGCACCGCCGCGACCAGCGGCGCCGCGCTGGTCGCGCGCACCACCGCCATCAGGCCAGGGGCGTCGATCGGCGCCGCTTCGCCGAGGCCGGGCAGACCAGGCAGGGCGCTGAGCAGGTAGGGCGTGGACCCGTGTCGCATGTGATCGGCTCTGCTCCCCGCCTCAGGCGTCGCCGTGCTGCTGGATCAGCGAGCGCAGCTTCGGGTTGACCATGTCCATCAGGTGTTCGACCGCCGATTGCGGGTCGACCTCGATGGTGGCTCCGCTGACGGTGTAGGCGAAGCCTGGCACCTCCTGGCCACCGCTGATCAAGGACTTGCGTACCGCGCCGTCCTTGACCGCTTCGGCGAGGCCGGACATGGCCTGTTTCTCGATCTTGGCCTTGAGTTCGTCCTGGACGCTGGCGCTCAGCTCGCCCGCTGCGGCCTGATCCGCGTGGGCCTTGACGATGGCGACGATCGCTTCGGCGATGATCGCGGGATCGCGCAGCGCCTCGGTGGAGCCGTTGGCGAGGACATCGGTGAGGATCGCCTCGAGCTGGGCGCGCAGCCGGGCTACTGTATCGCGCACCGCCAGCGCGAGATCGGCCTTGGCCTTGGCCAGCAACTGCTCGGCTTCCTCGCCGGCGCTGGCCACCAGCCGTTCGGCTTCCGCCTTGGCCTCGGCGATCGTCTTGTCGGCGTCGGCGCGGGCATCGGCGCGGATGCGCTCCGCCTCGGCCTTGCCGGCCTCGACGCCCTCCTCCTTGAGCTTGGTGACGAAGCTCTCGATGGTATCGGCCACGGCGGTCTCCTCGCTGCGCCGCCGCCACGTGCTGCGCACGGGTGCTCGGCGCGAAATGGAAGGCGGAGGCTACTCTGAACGGCCGGAGGTGTCAACGCGCCTGCGTGATCCTGTGCACAGGTGTGCCGGGCGCAGGGTCGCCGGGGGCGATCGTGCGCCATTGTTCCGACGCCAGCGCGGGGCAGTGGTGACGGCTTCCTTCAGAGGGAGCGGTGCCCCCTCTGGGATGGACGGTATGTGACACCGCCGTGGAGGCGTTTGGGCTCCCTGCTTGGGGCCTTCGCCGGCCGCAGCTATTCTTCCCGGTGCAAATGGTTTCGAGAGCATCGAACCGTGCCGTGATCCGGAACGTTGGATGCTTTACGAACGCCGCGTCGAGGGAATCGCCATGATGAAACGTCTGTGTGTGCTGTTGATCCTGTGCCTCTGCGGCGGTTCCGCCCTGGGCGCGGCCGAATCCGAGGCGGTGCGCGAACAGCACTACCTCATGGGTTACGAACTGATCAGCGGCAACTACCTGCTCGTCGCGCGCCGGGTGATCGATGAGTTTGGTTCGGCGGGCTACCCCGAGTCAGATCTGTGGCAGACCGCGCTCGAGTACCAATGGTACCATCAGGCTTCGCTGACCCGCTCCGGCGACGCGGCGAAGGAGGCCGAGGCCAGGGCCAAGGAGCTGGCCGCCACGCTCAAATCGCGCGCGCCGCTGCCCGAACTGATCAAGGAGCACGTCCAGCCCGGCGGTCACGGCCAGATCAACCAGATCAGCGAGCGGATCCGCCGGATGACCAATCCCGATGAGCCGCCGCCGCTGCTGACCCTGGCCCCGGCCAAGGTCGCCAACCTCCGCGGGCTGGTCCAGCGACTGATGGAGGTCACCCGCACGACCTGCGAACAGCAGCTGGCCGAGATCTGGGCCTACGAGACCGAGGTCGAGAAGACCTGGGACATGGACGACGATCCGGCGACCGAGGAGGGCAAGCAGTACTGGGCGATCCTGGAGCACGCGACCATGTTGCGCTACGACTGGGTGCGGGCGATGTGGCGCGCCCACCGCGCGCTGCGGGTCATCATGGAGCGCGGCCCGGCCTACGGCCTCGAAGAGGAGTTCTGCCAGCAGACCGTTCCCGCCTGGCTGTTCAAGCGCCTGACCCGTCCGCTCGATCCGCCGCTGGAATCGCGCAAGAACGAGCGCTGGAACATGTCCAAGGAGATCTTGGACTGGGACTGGAACTACGCCGATTACTACCCCTTTCTCAAGCACCGCCTCACCGTGCTGCGCGGCGAGATCATGCGTTTGAGCGGCAATGGTTTCCCCGAGGTGCGGGGCCACAAATACGATGATCTGATCTCCATCTTCGAGGGCCAGCTCAAGCTCGACCTCAACCAGTATCCTTCCCAGGCCAAGGAGGCGATCCGCCGCAATCAGCTCGAGATCTGGTCCGACCTTCTCAGCCTCCACCTGCTCATGGGCACCGAGATGGCCTACAGCCAGGGCGCCGAGCAATGGGCCAAGTGCGAGGAGTGGCTCAAGGAGCGTGGCTGGACGCTCGATCACAAGGAGCGTCTGATCCAGATGATGGTCGGGCATCTGCACCTGCTCGCGGCCCAGGTCTTCCATCAGATGGGCGATGGCCCGACCCGCGACGCGCTGCTGGCCAGCATCCAGGCGGCCGACAACTTCTTCATGGGCAATTCCAAGAAGTGGATCGGCTGGTATTATTCCAGCGCCAGCAGCGGCGGCTCGCCCTGGTTCCGTCAGCCGCGGCCGATCGACCCCGACGCCGCTTTGACCACCGCGCGCGCCTTCCTCACCGAGTCCAAGGCCGCCGTCGAGGAGAGCATCGTCGAGCGGTTCCTGGTCAATGCGGCGGTGCAGCTGCGCTCCGGCATTCTCGGTCTGCCCGACAGTGACACCGAGGCGTTCATCAAGCTCGCGCCCCAGCTCTACCAGATGTATTCCTTCACCCTCTACAAACTCGGCTGGCGCTACCGCGCGACCATCGCCGGCATCGATGGCCTGAGCCGATTCAAGCCCGACTTCTGGGGCAGCGAGCCGCAGACCGAGGAGCTGCGCGGCTATTTCGACCGCCGCGGCGAGCTGACCAAGGCCGGCGAGATGGTCCAACGGCTCGCGCGCGACACCCGCTCCTACGCCTTCGGCATGTCCTCGCGCGCCTCGGGCAAGAAGCAGTTCTCCGCGGTCAACGACCAGGCGTTGAATTACCTCAAGCTCTACGACCCGGTGGCCTACGAGCGCAGCGGTTCATTCAGCGAGATCATCGTGCTGATCAACCTCGGCGAGTACGAGGAGGCCGCGGGGCTTGCGCGCGAGACCTTCGCGCTGGCCCGCGAGAAGGGCAACAAGGCCTGGAAGGACAAGAGCCAATCCCTGGCCGAGAAGAATTACCAGAACATGCTGCGCGCACTGCGCTACGAGATCCAGGCCTGGTACCTGCTGTGGAACCAGGAGTACGATCGTAGTGCCGGCGAGCAGCGGCTGCAGCAGATCAACGAACGCATGGCCGAAACGGTCGAAGACGTGCGCAAGTACGTGAGCCTGTACGACAAGGGGCACCCTGCGCTGGCCGATCTCGGCGATCAGATCGACCACCTCCGCCGCTTCGAGGCCAACATCCAGGTCCAGCAGCGGATGAAGGCCGAGGACTGGGCCGGCATCCTCGATCTACTGGACGCCGAGTACTGGGAGAACGTGCCCGACGACGAGGCGATCATCCGCCAGATGCTCCAGCGCATGGCCTTCGCTACCTACAAGCAGGCCTTCGCCGCGCTCAACCGCTTCAATACCGAGTTGCTGCCGCAGGTGCGTGACGCCGAAGGGCTGGCCAACGCCGTCGAGGGCGGCATCAAGGAGATCGCCGGCTTCTGGCCGGAACTGGTCTTCGGCCGCGTGGTGTTCAACCGCAAGATCGACGAGTTCCCCGCGATCGAAGCGCGCTCGACCAACGCGCGCAAGCTGCTCGCGGTGTGCTACAACATGGTCGGCCGCGCGAGCGAGGATGGCCTGCAGCGCAACCTGCGCGGCAAGCTGACGGTGCCGGCGGAACGGCGGGCCGAGATCGTGCGCACGGCGGCGGAGCATCTGGCCAGGCGCTGGCATGCGATCCGCGATGCGACAGGCGAGCCCGATACCACCCCCGCTGCCATCGGCGAAGCACTGCGCGGTATCGATCGCAAGCTGTTCAACGCCTTCGATGCCGACGCCGACGGCGAGCTCACCGACGCCGATCTGGCCAACGGCGAAGTGGTCGCCGACCTGCTCGAGTATTTCAGTCAGACCTGCAAGAACCACTACGCCGATCTCTATCTGCCGCTGCTCGGCCCCGATGCCAAGCCGTCGGATAATCTCGCGGTCGGTGCGACCCTGTGGGAGCTCGGTCGCCAGGGCGACGCCATCAAGCCGCTCGAGTACTACAAAGCCTCGCTGTTGCGTCAGCCCGAGGTGCAGGCCTTCAAGGCCGATGCGGCCCAGGAGGTCGAGGCGATCCGGGCCCTGATCCCCGATCGGCGCAAGTTCGAGCCGTTCTGGCAGCAGGGCAAGAAGGGCACCATCGCCGACCTGTTGGTCGACGCCGATGGCTTCATGCAGGAATATATCGAAGCCGACGCCGATACCGTGTTGCCGGAGGAGAAGCGCAATTGGGGCAAGGCGCTCAAGCAGCTGCGTGAGTTCATTGGCGTGGTTGAGAGCGAGCGCCTCAGCCTGGACGCCGAGACCTACGACCAGCTGATGGTCGAGCTCGAACGGCTCAAGGATCTGGTGACCAAGATGGTCAACCTGGTCACCGTCAACACCTGGCTGATGGAGGCCTACTACGCCAACCGCGATCTCGACAACGCCGTGGCCCAGGCTCGCGAGCTGATCGCCTACGAGCCCTTCGATCCGCAGTACATGATGATGGAGATCCAGGGCACCATCGAGGCAGCCGGGGTCGACCAGGAAACGCTCGAGAACGCACTCGGTACCGCGCTGCGTCTGCGCAACATGCTCAGCCCACCGGATGACGATGAGAAACTCCAGTACTGGCGGGTCTACGTCCAGGTGCTGGTGCTCTCGGCCAAACTGGGCAAGTTCGAGCCGGTCAACAACCTCCTGCGTTCCAACAACGCGCGCAACATCAACCCCGTCGAGGACCTCTACGAACTCGTGGAGCAGAACTTTCCCAAGGGCGCGTTGCTCGAGGGCGAGGGCCTGTACATCAAGGACGTCGACACCGGCGACGGCAAGGTCGACACCCGCCGCTACCGTATCCGTCGCCCGGCGATGAAGGTCACTAGCGACTATCTCGAGGTGTTCAGCGCCTACGACCAGGTGTCGGTGCCGGCGCCGTTGGAAGTGGTCGAGGAGGAGGTCACCGATGTCGAGAACCCGCAGATCAAGAAGACGATCTACGTGCTGCGCAAGCAGCCGAGCGCCCAGGAGTAGGCCCATGCCATCGATCACCGCCACCCGCCTGACGCGTTGCGCGCTGACCCTCGTCGGCGTGGTGCTTGCCACCACGGCGTCGGCCAAGGAGTATGCTCCGGCCAAGGCTGATGTCATCCGGGCCGAAGGCGATCCGATGAACAACGTCTTCGTCATCGCCAACCACCTGGACGAGGTCACCTACTCGACCGATCCCGACGGCGCCAATCGCGCCCGGCTCAAGCGCAGCGAGGTGGTCGAGATCGACTACGACCTGCGCCTGGTCAGTACCACCAGCTACCTTCAGGCGCTTGGTCAGGCCAGCCGCGGCAATTGGGACAAGGCGGCCGAGGGCTTCCTGTCCTCGACCGACAAGGCGCGCTTTGAGTGGGTCGCGGTCGACGCCTTGTTCCGCGCGGCCGAGGCCCAGTCCAAGCTCGGCAAGCACGACGAGGCGGCCAAGACGCTCGAGCAGGTCTACATCCGCATGCCCAAGCAATGGCGGGTGATCGAGGCGATGGAGCAACGCGGCGAGGTCCTGCTCGCCGGCGGCAAGCTCGACGCGGCCAACGAGGCCTTCGGCCTGCTGCTCAGCCGCGCCGATGATTTCGGGCGCATGTGCGATCCCTGCGAAGCCAAGGCCATGCGCAAGGGGCTGTTCGGTCAGGCGATGGTCGCGCGCAAGCGCGAGGACTGGAGTACGGTCGCCAAACTGCTGCAGCGCGCGATCGGCCATCTTTCGTTGCCCGAGGTCGACGCCCACCGCGGCAAGGCCTACCAGGATCAGGTCATGGTCTACTGCCAGACCTACCTCCAGCTCGGCAAGGCCCAGGCCGAGAGCGGTGACAGCGCTGCCGCGTTGAAGACCTACAAGCACCTGCGCTTCCAGCCAGTGCCGGCCCAATTCCGTTCCATGGCGCTGCTGCGTGCGGCGGAGCTGCTCGCGGCCAAGGGCAAGACCATGGAGGCCTTCGATCACGCGATCATGTCCGGGCTCGTCCGGGGCGGCACTGTGCGCGGCGAGGCCCGCAAGCTGGCCAACCAGCTGTTCAGCGAGCATATCGAGAACGACGCCAGTCTCGATCTGGACACCAAGCGTCAGTACAAGGATTACGTCAGCCGCTTGTGAATCGGCGCGGCCGGTGCGCCGGCCCGACTGTGGAGAAAACATCATGCATCGTGTCTCGCTGTCCGTCCTTTCGCTCTCGCTGCTGCTGTGCGCGGCGCCGCGGCTATGGAGTCAATCGCACTTGGAGAAGGACACCATCGTGCTCAAGGACGGGAAGAAGCGCGGCTTCGTTTCTCGCGAGGAGCGGGACTGGGTCTACTACAAGTCCTTCATGACCCAGCGTGAGGAGCAGCGCGAGCGCACGGCCAACGTGCGCAAGGTGATCTACTTCGAGATGACCCGACCGGGTCTATGGAAGCGGGCGATGGAGAACATGGCCGCGGGCCAGTACGCCATCGCCGCCGCTCGCTTCCAGCAGATGGCGTCGACCGGTGATCGGCGGTGGCAGAAGGTCTACGGCCTGATCGAGGCCGGCAACGCCTGGGAGGCGGCGCGCGACTACAAGCAGGCCGCCGAGCAGTACGGCCAGGCCGCGGCCCAGTTCCCCGAAGACCGACGGATGCTCAACGCTCTCTACTGGCAGGGCATCTGCCTCGCCCGGGCGGGCGATTACCCGGCCGCCGAGGGTGCAGCCCAGGCGCTGCGGGATTATTCCGAGGCGAACAACCGCGACCGCAAGGCCCGTCGACGGGCCGAGGCGGTGATGGCCGCGGTCTATGGCGAACAGGGTGACATGACCCGCGCGATCGAACAGGAACGCAAGGTGGTGCTTTCGAGCAACAGCAGCCTCAGCTTCGAGGGTGAGCGCCCGGCCTTCCTCCACTGGAACCTCTACTGGGCCGACCTGCTGCGCAACAACGAGCGCTTCGATGAGGCCGCCCTGCGCTACAAGCGCATGCTCGAGGAGGTCAGCGGCAACTCGGCCTTGATGGCCAAGGTCTCCCTCGGTTACGGCGTTTGCCTCGCTCGGGCCGGGGCCAAGGAGCAGGCGCTCTACGCCCTGCTCAAGATGGACGCGCTGCCCTACGGCTCGGGCCGCGAACGCGCCGAGGCGCAGTACTGGGCCGGTCGCCTGTTCTGGGAGACCGCCCAGGAGGTGCTGACCAGTTCGATGGTTGAAGAGGACGACAACCGCGTCGCCTTTGCCAAGGAGAAGGTGGGGATGGCGCGATCGATGCTCAAGGGTGTAGCGATGAACAGCGCCGACCCGGAGATCGCGGCCAAGGCCGAGGAGTACCTCTCCGCCAACCTCCCGCCGGATCCGGATGAAGAGGAGGCGGCGGCAGAGGAGCCGGCCGACGGCGAATCGACGGCGACCGGGGAGCCGGCCGCCTCGCTCGGCGGCTGAGGTAATCCGATCTGCACAGCTGGCGCAGCCGCGACCGCGGTGTTGACGTAGCAGAGCAGCCGGGCCGTTCAGGCTCGGCTGTTCGCGTTGATGGTTGGATCATCCAGAGCGCATCGTCGATGGAGCCGAGCGCGTCGAGGAGCTCGTGCCAGCCACCGAGGGCCTCATGGCGGCGCTTACACCAGCCACATGGCATGCCGAAGAACCGGAGGGGCCCCCTCAAGGCTTTGCCGGGATTCGTGCGGAGCGATTGGGCGGACTGCAGCCGCCCGACCTCCCTCGCTGCCCTGCGACCGGCAGCGCCGGTTCAGCGGTGTGGCGGGCGAGCGGAGAGGTGGCGCAAGCGGGGCAGCGACGTCGGTCGCTGCCCGGCGGAGCGCTCAGTCGTCGGCTTCCTCGTCAGCGGTCTTGTCGCTGGTGGCCTCGGCGCCTTCGGTGGCGTCGGAATCGGGGTCCTGTTCAGGCTCGACGTCGCCAGCGTCAGTGGCGTCGTCGCCCGCATCGGACGCGTCGTCTGCGGCGGCATCATCGGCTGGTGCCTGGTCGTCCGCGCCGGGGCCGAGGCGGAGGACGTCAGCGGCGTCCGGATCGGGTACGATGCTGACCGCAACGTCGATGCGGAACACGCCATCGGGGTAGGCCTGCTTGAAGTCCTCGGCGGTCTGTTGCAGCTCGCCGGGCAGCTGCTCGAGCGTGGCGGCGAGTTCGGCCATCGCGGTGGCCAGGGTCGCGGCGCCGGTCTGCTGCGCGGCGGTGGAGAAGCGGCGGGTACGGCGGCCCGCGGAGTGGGGGTCGGTCATCGCCGGTTCGTCGCCGATGGCGGGTTCGGCCGGGTCTCCGGTCTCGCTCCCGGCCTCTGCTCCCGCTTCGCCATCCTGCGGCGCGTCGCTCGTCGCTCCCGCTTCGCCATCCTGCGGCGCGTCGCTCGTCGCTCCCGCTTCGCCATCCTGCGGCGCGTCGCTCGCGGTGGCTGGTTTGGCGTCGGTGGTCGGACCGGTGGCGTCATTCACGGCGTCGGTGGCGTCCGTCTGCTCGCTGCCCTCGGCTGCTTCGGCCGTCGGGTCGTCGCCGGGCGCCTCGCCCGCGGAATCGATGGCATCCTCGGCCGGTTCGGCTTCCTCGCTCGTGCTGGCGATGTGCACATTCAGGCGGATATCGAAATCGCCGTCGGGGTAGACGCGTTTGTACTCACGCGTGGCGGTCTCGATCCGGCCCGGTAGCGCGGCGAGGGCGTCGGCGGTGCGGCGGACCACGCCAGCGAGGACGAGGTTGCGCCAGCGGCGCTGGTTGGCCTCGCGCGTCTCGGTGGCCACATCGCCGCCGAGGCCACGTTTGCGCTCGCGCTGTTCTTCGATCCGGCTCTCCCAGATCTCCTTGCTGGGAAAGGCCTGCATCGTCCCGGTGAGGGATTGCGCCTCGCCCTTGCGCTCGAGTTCGATCGTGAGCTCGCCGCCGACGCCGATCTCGTTGGTCGCCCGCTGCAGATCGGCCGCGTTGGCCACGGCGATGTCATTGAGGCTGAGCAGCCGATCGCCGACCGCCAGCCCGAGGGTATCGGCGGTGGAGCCGACGATCACGCTGTCGATCAGCACGCCTCGGGTGTCGAACGCGGCGCCGGCATCGTCGGAGGCGATGGTGACGCCGAAGAACGGGCGACTGGCCTTGCCGCCTTCGGTCTCGGAGGCGGCGTCTGCGGGAGTCTGCGGTGGGGGCGGGGGATCGGATTCGACAGCGGTCAGGGCCGGGCCGGCTGTCAACGCCAGGCTCAGCATGGCGGGCAGGCAGCGGATGCGCGGCATCACAGCGCTCCGGCGTCGACCGAGAAGCGGAAAGAGGTGGCGATGGCCGGAATCGGCTGCGCGAGGGCCACGGTGTCGTCAGTGGTGGTAGCCGGCGCGTCGCCGGTGGGCTCGCCATCGGCGTCGGCGGTGAAGGCGTAGTCGAAGCGCCACGCCGGCATCGCCAGCAGCTGATCCGGCAGCAGCTCGAGGTCATCGCCGCTCACGTCGGGGGCCGCGGCCGATGGCCGGTCGGCCAGGTCGTCGTCGAGGCCCAGCGGGTTGGCGGCGGAATCGCGCAGCGAGCCGAGGCGCTCCTCGAGCCGGGCGTTGTCTTTCTTCAGGTCGTCGAGCGTGCGCTGCTGGCCTTCGACGCGGCGCGCGAGCATGTCGCGATAGCGCTGTTCGGCGCGGGCATCGAGCTCGCGGTAGGGGATGCGCTCGGGCCACTGCCCGAAGTTGTCGGCCAGGCGCAGGTCCTGCCCGTGCCGGCGCACCACCACGTTGACCTGATCGCCGATCGCCGACTGGCTGACCACCTGGCGCAGGTCGCTCATGCTCGCGATCGGCTGGTCGTTGACTTGGAGGATGACGTCGCCCTGCTGCACGCCCATCCGGTCAGCGGCGGTGTCGTCGAAAACCTGACGGATGTAGACGCCCTGGTCGGGCTCGAGGTCCTGATCCTGCAACACGCTCGCCGGCGGCGGGCGCATGTTCACGCCGAGCATCGGCGTGCCGTCATCGCCGGGCCCACAGTCGGAGCCCTCTTCGGCGACCGCGCCGAGCGCGGTGGTGAGCAGGAGCAGGAGGGTCAGGTTGCGACGCATCGGGTATCCCCTTTTCGAATCGAAGACGATCGGGTGGCGTGGCACTTTCAGGCTTCTTGGGCCGCCTCGTCGCCGAAGATGGCCTGGACGAAGGCATCGGGGTCGAAGGGCTGGAGGTCCTCCATCTGCTCGCCGACACCGATGTAGCGCACTGGCAGGCCCAGGGTGCGTTTGATGGTGATGGTCGCCCCACCTTTGGCGGTGCCGTCGAGTTTGGTCAGGATCAGGCCGGTGGTCTTCTGGCTGGTGCCGAACACGGTCGCCTGCTGGATCGCGTTCTGGCCGGAGGTGGCGTCGAGCACCAGCAGGGTCTCGTGCGGCGCCTCCGGCAGACGCTTCTTGATCACCCGCTGCATCTTCTCCAGCTCGCGCATCAGGTGATCCTTGTTGTGCAGCCGGCCGGCGGTGTCGATCAGCACGATGTCGATGTCGCGGGCCTGGGCCGCGGCCACCGCGTCATAGGCCACCGCCGCCGGATCGGCGTTGGCGCCCTGCTTGACGATCTCTACGCCCACGCGCTCAGCCCAGATGGTCAGCTGCTCGACCGCGGCCGCGCGGTAGGTGTCGCCGGCGGCCATGAGCACCGAACGCCCCTGGTCCTTGAAGCGCTTGGCCAGCTTGGCGATCGAAGTGGTCTTGCCGGTGCCGTTGACGCCGACCACCAGGACCACCGTCGGGCCGGTGGCGGCGAAATTCAGCTCCGGACCCTCGTTGCCCTGGAGCTCCTCGCGCAGGCTCTGCTTGAGGAAGTCGAGCAGCTCTTCGCCGGGGGCGAGCTCGCCCTGTTTGTAGCGGCGCTTGAGCTCCTCGACGATCTCTTCGGACTTGGTGATGCCGATGTCGGCGGCGAGCAGCGTATCCTCGAGTTCGTCGAGGAAGTCCTGGTCGATGCGGCGGCCCTGTCCGATCAGTCCGCGCAGCGCGTCGCCGAGCGCCGACCGGGTCTTGGCCAGCCCCTGTTTGATGCGGCCGAAAAAGCGGCCGATGGCTCCGAGCACCATGTGTCCTCCTGTCGCCACCCCATGCTACTGGGGAGCAACGCCGCGCCATGCCAAAGCGGTCACCCGCGCACGAGCTCCGGCTTCAGGAGCGGTCCGGGTCGGGCAGCTCGGCCAGCGCCGCAGCGTAGTCGACCTGCTCGGCATCGGGCCAGAGCTCCTCCAGGGCATAATACGCACGGGTCTCGGGCACGAAAGCGTGCGCGACCACGTCCATGCAGTCGATCACCCGCCAGCCGGCGTCGCCTTCGACGGGCAGATGCTTGATATCATGGCGCTTGCAGAAGTGGTAGACCTCGGAAGCCAGGGTTGCCGCCTGACGTTCGCTGCGGCCGTTGGCGATGATCACGTAGTCGAAGGGTGCGCCGGTGCTCGGTGGCAGGTGGAGGACCACCAGATCCTCGGCGCCCTTGTCCAACATCTGGCGGGCGGCATGCAGCGCGAGCTCGTACGGGGTAGGCTGGTCCATCGGGCCTCCTGCTGCGCGCGACGGTACGCCGGGAATGGCCCCGCCCCAAGCGAAAAAGGTGCAAGTAGTTGCGCGCACGACGGATACGCTCGTCAGGGCGGCAGCTGCGAGCTGGCCTTCACGCCGGTGAATCGGCGTCGGGCGCGGCCAGCGAGCAGACGTGGGGCAGATGGCGGTGTCGATCGCCGTGATCGAGGCCGTAGCCGACGACGAACAGATCGGGCACGGTGAAGCCGACGTAATCGGCCTCGATCGGCACCTGACGCCGGGCGGGCTTGTCGAGCAGAACGCAGGTGAGCAGGCGCTCGGCTCCCGCCGCGCGCAGCGCGGCGCTCATCCGGCTGAGCGTGTTGCCGGTATCGAGGATGTCGTCGACCAGGACCACGCTGCGGCCGGTGCAGTCGGGGATATCGGCAAGTACCGGTTCGCCAGAACTTTGGGTGCCGCCGTGGTAGCTCGAGGAGCGGGCGAAGTGCAGTCGCAGATCCGGGTGATGGATGGCGCGGACCAGGTCGGCGACGAAGCAGAAGCAACCGTCGAGCAGCGGCACGAACAGCGGTCGCTGTCCGGCGAGATCGTGGCTGAGCTCGCGGCCGAGCTGGCGCACCCGGCGGCGCAGGCGGTGGGCGTGGATGAGCACCCGCGGCGTGTCCATGCGCGCGATTGGAGCCGCAGGGCGCGGACGCTCCAGGCAAATCGACGGCGCTTCCACGCTTCCGCTTGCGCCGCCGGGCCAGCGGTCGAAGCTGACCGCCTCCTGAAATCAATCACGCCAAGGGAGCGAGAAACCCATGCAGAAGCTCACCATCGACCAGCTCGACCTCGCAGGTAAGCGCGTGCTCATGCGCGTCGACTTCAACGTGCCGATGAAGGATGGCGCGATCACCAACACCGCACGGATCGACGCCGCCCTGCCGACCATCCAGCACGCGCTCGATCAGGGCGCCGCCGTGGTGTTGATGAGCCATCTCGGCCGCCCCAATGGGCAGCGGGTGGAGCAGTACTCGCTCGCGCCGGTCGCGGCCAAGCTCGAGGAGCTGCTCGGCCGGCCGGTACGATTTCTCGACGACTGCGTCGGTGAGGCAGTCGAGCAGGCCTGCGCGCAGATGGAAGCCGGTCAGGTGATCCTGCTCGAAAACCTCCGTTACCACATCGAGGAGGAGGGCAAGGCCAAGGACGCTGACGGCAATTCCGTCAAGGCGGACCCCGATGCGGTGGCTGCGTTCCGCGCCAGCCTGACCAGGCTCGGCGACGTCTACGTCAATGACGCCTTCGGCACCGCCCATCGCGCCCACAGCTCGATGGTCGGCGTCGACCTGCCCCAGCGCGCGGCCGGCTTCCTGCTCAAGAAGGAACTCGCGTACTTCGGCAAGGCGCTCGGCGAACCGGCTCGGCCGTTCCTCGCGATCCTCGGCGGGGCCAAGGTGGCTGACAAGATCCAGCTGATTGAGAACCTGCTCGACAAGGTCGACGAGATGGTCATCGGCGGCGCCATGGCCTTCACCTTCAAGAAGGAGCTCGACGGCGTGGCCATCGGTGCCTCGCTCTACGACGAGGAGGGGGCCAAGATCGTCCCCGACATCATGGCCAAGGCCAAGGCCAAGGGCGTGACCATCCATCTGCCGGTGGACTACATCACCGGTTCCAAGTTCGCCGAGGACGCGGAGGTCGGTGAGGCCACCGACGCCTCCGGCATTCCCGAGGGCTGGTTGGGCCTCGACGTCGGCGCCGAATCCAACGCCATCTTCACCAAGGCAATCAAGCAGGCGAAGACCATCGTGTGGAACGGGCCGGCCGGGGTATTCGAGATGGCGCCCTTCGCCAAGGGCACCGAAGCGATGGCCAGGGCCGTGGCGGCGGCGACTGCCGATGGCGCGGTGTCGATCATCGGTGGCGGTGATACCGCGACCGCGGCCAAGGTCTTCGGCATCGAAGACCAGGTCAGCCACGTCTCCACCGGCGGCGGTGCCAGCCTCGAGCTGCTCGAAGGCAAGGAACTGCCGGGCGTGGCCCACCTCAGCGAGGGCTGAGGCCGCTTGCCGGCATCGGGACCCTCTGTGCGTCTTCAGCGCGCAGAGGGGCTGGCCTGGCGTGGGACTGGCGTTTGCGCCGCGACCTGGGTATCATGGCCCGATGGCCAACCAGCCGGTGCTGTCCACTGCTTTGATCGAGAAGCTGGGTTTCGCCCGTAACCTGCTCACCCTCACCGCCACGGTCGAGGTCCGGGCCCATCCCGACCTGCTCGACGACATGGCCGTGCTGCGGGTCGAGGAGTTCGACGAGCCGATCTACTGCGATCGCGACTACCTCCGTCGCAACCAGATCCGTTTCGGTTCGCAGACCGCGGCCGGGTCGCAGCTGCTCGCCTGGGCCCGACCCGAGCGGCGGCGCCGCAGCGATGATCCCGCCAACCCGGAGATCGAGCTGGTCACCGTGCTCGATATGTTCCGGCTTGGACATCCGCCCGATTTCAAACGCTTCCAGCGCTTTGTCGATGGGCTCACCCTGCGCGACACCCAGGCGCGGGAGTACCTCGCGCGCAAGGCCGAGGAGTTCCCGCTGTTGGTTGTCGATGAGGAGGGCGTCGCGTCCGCCCTGCGTTGTCTGTCCCGGATCGTCGATACCGCCGAGGTCGACCTGGGCCTCGGCGGCAGGGGCACGGCGCGCCCGAGCCATCAACACCTGGGCAAGCAGTACGCCGAGGCGTTGAGCGCCGCGCGCAAGAGCCCCCTGCTGGTACCCCTGCTCGTCCGCCTCGAGCCGGCCGAGCGTTTCAATGCCTTCCGCCTGCTGTGCTACGCCGAGGACCCGGAAAGCGGTACCGCCGGGATGATCGATTTCGTTCGTGCCCTCGCTGGCGCCACCGGCTACCCCGCGCTCGTCGAACGCAGCGAGACGATCGACAGCGCCGAAGCGCTGCGGGCACTGCTCGAAGGGCTCAACGCCTGGCTGCTCTCGCCGCGACGGCCCGGCGCCGGTTGAGGCGGGACCTCAGCGTGCATTGCGCCGCTCGCCGACGGTGAGGCGTTCGAGGGCGGCGTCGACGTTATCGGCGCGGAGGAGATGCCGGGTGAGCCCGAGGATGGCCAGGGTCTCCATGATCGAGGCGGGGATCGCGACGCAGAAGAACGGCAGCTCCTGGCCCGCGGCCTGGCGTGCAGCCAGCAGGCAGCCGATCGCCGCCGAGGGCAGGCATTCGCAGCCGCCTAGGTCAACGATCACCGCCTGGGGCGTGCCTGTGCGCTCCTGCTCCAGCCGGGACACCGCTTCCGCCAACGAGCATCGCTGGGCCGGATCCGCGGTGGTGCACAGATCGAGTATGAGTGCGCGATCGCGCCTGTAGACCGCGGCGGTGAACATGGCATGGGGGATCGCCGGACGGGCTTCGAGGGTCTGGATCAGGCTCGCGAGGTGATCGAGCACGGCAGCAACTTGCATCGCCATGGCCTTCAACGATGGAGGAGGACGGCAACAGCCGACTATACAGAGCCTCGTCTGCGAACGCCAGCGACGATTACCACCCGAGCTCCGCAGGCCATTGCCGACCGGACGGTGGCGGTGGTTGGCGGCAGGGATGGTGGTGCAGCGGCCAAAGTGCACGGTGCTTACGGCGTCGGCGCTCATCACCGACGCGCCCGGCGCCAAGCGCGTTCAGGCCTCGTAGTCGGTCTCGCTCGCGCGGGGTGGCTCCTCGCCGAAGACCTCGGCTTCGAACACCTCGAACCAGGTCCGGGGATGGCGCCAGGCATCGCGCGGCAGACCGGCCTTGGCGCTGAGGTGGTCGAGCATCTGCTCGCGGCTCCAGCCCTGTTCGGGGGCGACCTGGGGCAGGAACACCGCGCCGGCGGGGCCATGGTGGAGCACCACGCCGTGGCGTCCGATGGCGATCGCTTCGGGCCGGTCCACGCGCTGGGGCGGATGCAGCGCCGAGATCTCGATGCGCAAGCGATCGAGTTCCTCGGCTTGCAGGCGTGGGAAACGCGGGTCGTCGAAGGCGGCGGCGCAGGCGCGGTCGGCAACCGCTTCGCTTACCGGCCGACGGGCGACGATCTCGCCGATGCAGCCGCGCAGGCGGCCACCGATGGTCAGGGTCACAAACGCGCCCATGTGCTGGTCCAGGGCCGGCGAGCTGGAGGGCAGCAGGTCGGCGGCGCGGGGTCGCCGCGCGTGGGCGAAGGCATGGGCGATGCTCGCTCGGGCGAGGGTCAGCAGGTCGGACTTGGCGACGTCGTCAAGCATGAGCTTCCTTCAGAGGGGGCGCTGCCCCCTCGCGCCTTCGGCGCACCCCAGCGGCGCTTGCTCCTCGCTTCGCTGCCCCCGCTGATGCAAGCATAAGCATGGTCTCTTCGGCTCAGTCGGTCCAGGCGCCGGTG
>JBEPXK010000003.1:0-24925 GCA_041641915.1 Planctomycetota bacterium | reverse complement strand
GCGCGCCGCCGAGGGGGTCATGGGGGCCGGGCCGGCCCCCATCGGCCGACAGAGCCCTGTTTTCCGCCGAAAATGGGCCGAAGGGCGGAGCCGGCATCGCGCAGCGATAGCCGGCCCCGGTGGGGCCACCGGGCCGACGCAGCGCAAGCGCAGCCCCGCAGCGAAGCGAGGAGCAAGCGCAGCTGGGGTGCGCCGGAGGCGCGAGGGGGCAGCGCCCCCTCTGAGGGAAGCCGCAGTCATGACCGAGCGTTACGTGCACCAGGGAATCCGATTGGAGGCGATCGATGGCGGTTGACATCGATCACTACCTCGTCTCCGCCGCCCGACGGGCCTATCGTCTGGTGCCGGGTCGGCCCTACGTTCTCGGTCGCGAGGCCGGCTGCGAGATCCCGCTGCAGGATGTGCTGATCTCGCGCCGCCATTGCGAATTGGTGTGGGACGAGGACGCCGGCGCGTGGCAGTTCGTCGATCTGAACAGCCGCAACGGCATCTTTGTCGACGGGGTCCGGGTCCAGGGTCAGGTGGCGCTCAGGGATCAGGCCCGGCTGCAGGTGGGCGGCCAGGTGTTCAATTACCTCCAGGTCCCGCCGGGTGCCGATATCGGCGCGCTGGGGCGCCAGGCGCCGAGCGTCGACAGCGAGGCGACGCTGGCCCCGGGGATGAATCTGGCCGATCTCGCCTCGCAGGGCGCGGCGTTCAGCGGCGAGGTCGGTTCCGGCGGTGTGCTGGATCTGCTGCAGTTCCTGTCGCAGACGCGCAAGCACGGTCGGCTGGACCTGCTCAACGCCGCGGGCGTACTCGTCGGATCGGTCTGGGTCGAGCACGGTGCGCTGCGTGAAGCGATGTATCGTCTGGAGCAGGGTGTCCCGGCGTTGTTGACCATGTTGCGCCAGCCGGTATGCCGCTTCGCCTTCCACGCCGGCGAGGAACCTCCGGCCAACGCCAGCATCACCGGCTCGTCTGAGGCGGTGCTGATGGAGATCGCCCGCCAGTGGGACGAGTCCAGCCGTTGACCTCGCCCGCCGCCGGACGGGCAGCAACCAGCATCACGGAGTAGCGATGAGCAACGCAGAACTGATCGGCATCGGATCGCCGATCGTGGACATGGTCATTCAGGTCGACGACGAGTTCCTCCGGCGCGAGGTCGCCGGCGCCAAGGGCGGCATGGAACTGGTGGAGGTCGATGTCATTGAGCGTCTGCTCGCAGCCGCTGCGGGTCAGCCGCTCCGCAGCGCCGGCGGCGCTGCGTCCAACACCACCGTCGGTTGCGCCCACCTGGGCATCCCCAGCGCCTTCATCGGCAGCGTCGGCGATGACGAGCGCAGCGAGTACTATCGCCAGGCGCTGCGCGAGCACGGCTGTGAGCCGCGGCTGCTGGTCCACGAGTTCCTGCCCACCGCGCACGTCTTGTGCCTCGTCACCCCGGACGCGGAACGGACCATGCGGACCTACCTCGGGGCGGCGGCGGCGCTCGATCCGGCGACCATCCGCGCCGATCACTTCGAGGGCGCGCGCATGGTGATGCTCGAAGGCTACACCCTGTTCAATCACGACCTGACCCGCGCCATCGCCGCGGCGGCCAAGGAGGCCGGGTGCAAGCTGGCGCTCGATCTCGCCTCGTTCGAGGTGGTCCAGGCGAACCGCGCGGTGATTGAGGAGATCCTCGATCACCGGGTGGATCTGGTCTTCGCCAACGAAGACGAGGCGACCGCCTGGAACGACGGCGGCATCGAGGCTGCGCTCGACGACCTGGCCGCGCGCTGTGAGATCGCGGTGGTCAAGCTGGGCTCCGAAGGCGCCTGGATCGCCGGCGCGGGCCAACGCCACCATGTCGAGGCGGTGCACGTGGACCAGCCGCTGGATACCACCGGCGCCGGTGACACCTGGGCCGCTGGGTTCATCGCCGCCCATCTGCGCGGCTGTCCGCTCGATGTCTGCGGCCACATCGGCGCCCTGGCCGGGGCCGCGGTGGTCCAGGTCGCCGGGGCACAGCTGCCGCGCGAGGAATGGCAGCGGATCCGCGGCTACCTCGAGGCCCAGGCCTGAGAGCCCAGGCGCGCCCCGGCTGGGGCCGGGGAGCGCCTCAGAGCGGGCCGGTCATGATGGTGCAGCTCCACGCGCGACGGAAGCCGACCTTCTCGTAGAGCCGGATCGCGGCGGGGTTGTCGGCCAGCACTTCCAGGCCCATGCGGCGGACACCCAGTGCCGCCTCGAGGTGGAGCATGCCGGCGAGCAGACGCTCGCCGCGGCCCGCTCCGCGTGCGTCGGGCGCCACGGTGAGCATGTTCAGCCAGTTACGCGCGGTCTGGGCCCGGACGGTCGCCGCGGCGAGGATGGCGCCTGACTCCTGGAACAGGTAATGGCGGTAGCCCTGTCGTTCGCGCTGGCTCAGCGGTACGTCGCAGTAGCTGCTGTCGGGGAATCCCTGCCGGAGCAGGCGGGCCACCTCGTCGAGATCCTCGCTGCGGGCGAGGCTGACGCCCGCCACCGCCTCTTTGGGCGCCAGGCCGAGCGGATGCTCGAACACCAGGTTGCGCTTCCAGGGCGAGAGGCCGTGCGCGAGCCAGAAGGCGCGCCCGATGCGGTTGCGTTCGTCGACCAGTACCCTCAGGCTCTGGAACCCGCCGTCGCGGATCGCCGAACGGGTCTCGCGCAGCAGCGCGCTGCCGATTCCGCGGCGACGGGCGGCAGAGGCAACCACCGGCCCCCAGAGGGTGACCTGTTCATCCGAGTAGGGGCAGATGGCCAGGGTGCCGTGGACCTGGCCTTGATCGACGGCGCAGAGCACCCCGAGCGCCTGACGCAGGTCGGTCAGCTCGGGTGGCAAGCCCATGCGCGAGGGCTCGCCGCAGACCGCGTGATTGCGCCCGCCCTGGGTGGCGCGGAACAGCTCCAGCGCCGGCAGCTCGCAGCCCGGCTCCGCATCGAGGTCGGTCAGGCGCAGGTCGCTCATCGCTGTGAGGCTAGGCTTCAGGCAGGTGGCGGCAAGACGCTGCGGCGCAGGGCGATCGCGGTCTCAGGCGTAGACGTGATAGTCGATCTCCTGGAAGATCGAATCGCGCCACTCCATCTCGGTGAGCATGTCCTCGCGCAGGTGGCCGCTTTCCAGCGCTTCATAGAGACCGGTGAAGCGGTTGACGTGGTCACGCACGCGGCGCGTGGCGTAGGCCGGGCTGGTGCCCGTGGTCATGATGAAGCCCCAGTCGCTGCTCTGGGCCAGCAGGAGTTCGCGCGCCATCTGCTGCAGCGCGCGCCGTTCGAGGCCGGTGGCCTCGGGTCGGGCGCGGGCGCAGTCGCGCATGCGGAATTCCGCGGCATGCAGGTGCCGATAGATCCAGTCGTTGCCCGGGTTGAGCCAGACCCCGTTGTTGCCGTTGTCGCCCCATGACGAGGCGCAGGGCCGGACCACCTGCTGCATCGGATGTTCACGCAGGTACTGGCTGGCCGATACCGCTCGCAGTTCACCGGAGTGGTGGATGGCCCGCATCGCGCTTTCGATGAACTGGGGCCCCTCGAACCACCAGTGGCCGAACAGTTCGGCGTCGTAGGGCGAGACGATCACCGGGGTCCGGTTGAGGATGTGCTTGAGGTGCCGGCATTGGTGGACCCGGGCACGGGCGAAGTGCTCGCCGTGCTCCATCGCCAGGGCAAAGGCCTGGCTGGGTACGTACGGGGCCTTCTGGTCGAGCGGTACCCGTCCGGTGACGGCATGGTACTTGAGGCCGAGGTTGCGGCGGACGCCATCGGGATGGAGGAAGCCGCTGATGTAGTCGTAGTCGCCGTCGTAGCCGAGGTCGCGGTAGAACTCGCGGTACTGCGGCGCGCCCGGGTAGCCCACCTGCGACGACCACACGCTGCGGCTGCTCTCCGGGTCGCGGCCGAAGGCGGCGACGCCATTGGCGGTGTAGACCGGCGAGTAGACCCCGTAGCGCGGGCGGGGGTCGGCGTAGTAGACGCCGTGGGCCTCGAGGAAGAAGTAGCGCAGGCCATGGGCCTTGAGCTGGTCTTCGATTCCCGGTTCGTAGCCGCATTCGGGCAGCCAGATGCCGCGGGGATCGCAGCCGAAGTGCTTGCGGTAGTTGGCCACCGCGACGGCGATCTGGGCGTTGCGGGCCTGCGGGGTGAGCATCAACGGCAGGTAGCCATGGGTCGCGCCGCAGGTGATCGGCTCGATCACGCCGGCTTCGACCAGCTTGCGCACCCAGGCGATGATGGTCCCGTGGCGCTCGAGCATCTGCAGGCAGAAGCGGTAGTGGTCGCGGTACATCACCGCGGCTTCGGCGAAGGGGCTGTGCGCCTTTGCCGGAACCTCCTGTTCGGCGAGCTCGAGCAGGCGCTCGCAGCAGTGGCGGTAGCGCTGCATCAGCAGGGGGTCGACCAGCATTTCGCATAGCGGCGGCGACCAGGTCATGGTCACGCGGGCCGGAACGCCTTCGCGATGGAGGCGTTCGAAACGCTCCAGCAGGGGGATGTAGGTCTCGGTGATCGCTTCGAACAGCCAGCTCTCCTCGAGAAACACCGGTTCCTCGGGATGACGCACGAAGGGCAGATGGGCGTGCAGGACCAGGAGGAAGTCGCCTACGGGCATTGATACTCCGCCGGAAGTGGGAGGGGGGGCGGTCGGGTACTGGCAACCGGTGCGTTCGCGACCGGGTCGAGCGCAGCCGCGCGCTCAGTGTTGCCAGATGCCGCTACTCAGCGCGCGGCTGGAGACCAGTTGGCCGCTGGAGGGATTGACCGCCCCCACGCGTTGCCACAGCCGGTGGACCATGGCACGGTCGCGCTGGGCCGACGCGCTCGAGGGTTGTTCGTTGAGTCCTGCGCGCAGCAGCAGCTCGCTGAAGGTCTCATCGACCGACATCCATTGCTCGTCGAGGTTCTCGCTCGGCCCATTCGACGGCGTCTCCACCGGGTTGCTCTTGGCCAACAGGGCCAGGGCGCCGTCCTGGGCGCGCAGAGCAAGTTCGGCATGGTAGCAGGCGCCGGGTGCGACCGTGACGTAGTAGTTGCCGCCGCGCAGGTCGATGATCCGCTGCTCGGTGCCGCCGGTGGTATGCAGGATCAGCACGGGGGTGCCGTTCTCCTGCAGGCGGGCGCGCGCCTCGCCGACGCGTTGGTCGCTGATCTCCCAGTAGGCGAACAGGTGGTGGGGATCCTGGACCAACAACACCAGCCGGTCTTCGCCATAGCGGTCGGGCACCGGCAGTCCCGGCTCGCCGTTGGGGCCGGGGCTCGGTCGGGCGGTCTCGGGCGGGGCGCTGGATGCGCTGCTGGGAATGGCTTCAGCTGGGGTCGCTTGCCCCGAGGCCGGCGGCTTCTCGCCGCGGGCCAGATCGATGGCGCGGATGAGGTCCTGCTTGCGCAACTTGGAGCGACCGCGGATGCCCAGGTGGCCGGCGATCTCACGTAGTTGCTTCACCGTCGAACGCTGGAGGTCGGAATCGGGCATGGGAGACTCGTCCTGATGCGGAAGGCGGTGATGGCCCCGAGGGGCCGGGAGGTAGAGGGGGAGTCACGCTGTATGATGCACGTCCCCGATCGCGGGCAAGCATGGGCGCTGCGGGCGCGACGCGCGACGCTGGTGCCCGTTCGTGGCCCGGGCAGCGCCCCCTCTGAGAAGAGCCTCATGATGCATCCTGCGTGGGCACATCCGGCTCCTCGCCGCTGTCGGCGGCCGGTGGCGGGGGCGGAATGTGCTGGCTCTTGCTGACGACCACGATGCCGTTGGGCGTGATGTGGAAGTGCTTGCGATCCTCGTCGTGATCGTAGCCGATGCGCGCTCCGGGGGGGATGCAGACGTGCTTGTCGACGATGCAACGGCAGAGCCTGGCGCCGCGGCCGACCTCGATGTCGTCCATCAGCACGCACTGGTCGACCTCGGCGAAGCTGTTGATGCGGCAATCCATGCCGACCAGCGAGTCGCGCACCGTGGCGCCGGAGACGATGCTGCCCTCGCAGACGATCGACTGGATCGCGTGGCCGACGCGGCCTTCGACGTTGTGGACGAACTTCGCCGGCGGATAGTTGGTGATCGCCGAACGCAGTGGCCATTCGGAATTATACAGGTCGAGCTGCGGGTGGACCGAGCGCAGATCCATGCTCGCGTCGTAATACGCATCAAGGTCACCGACGTCGCGCCAGTAGGCGTCGTTGGAGTCGGTGGCCGAGTTCGGGATGTAGTTGCGGCTGAAGTCGTAGGCGAACAGACGTCTGCCCTCGGTCAGCAGGCCGGGAAGGATGTCCTTGCCGAAGTCGTGCGAGCTACCCGGCAGCTGGGCATCGTGGTCGAGTGCGGGCTGGAGCACGTCGGTCTTGAAGATGTAGTTCCCCATGCTCACCAAGGCCTGGTCGGGATGGCCGGGGATCGGGGCCGGGTCCTTCGGCTTCTCCTGGAAGCCGGTGATGCGCCAGTCCTCATCGACCTGGACCACGCCGAAACGATGCGCCTGCTCGATTGGATGGGGGATGCAGGCGATGCTGACGTCGGCTTCCTTCTCGTTGGTGTACTCGATCATGTGGGCGACGTTCATCAGGAAGATGTGGTCGCCGCCAAAGATCGCCACCAAGCCGGGATTGCGGTCGCTGATCAGGTTGCTGTTCTGGTAGATGCAATCGGCGGTGCCGCGGTACCAGTGCTCACCGTGGCGTTGCTGGGCCGGGACCGGATGCACGAAATGTTCCGGCAACATCGAGCCGAACGACCACGCGGCCATGAGATGCTCGTTGAGGCTCTGGCTCTTGAACTGCGTCAGCACGTAAATCGAGTAGATGCCTGAATTTATGAGGTTCGACAGCACGAAGTCGATGATGCGGTACTTACCTCCGAATGGGACCGAGGGCTTGCTGCGTTCGGCGGTGAGGGGCATGAGCCGGGTTCCCTTGCCACCGGCCATGACAAAACCGAGGACCCGTTTGTTGGCGACGACGGACACGTTCGCACTTCTCCTGATGAGAACGACGGTTGCGACGGACCGAAAGCTTAGCGAAGCGGAGCTGGTGTCGAAAGCGTATTTTCTGACATGGTCCGTCCCGATCCCAGTTTGCCCGGTCGGGACGTGACCCCGGACCGGGCCAGCGCTCGGCAGACAGGCCGGAAATCGAACGCGAGCCCGGGAGCGGGAGGCCAGAGCGGGGCCACCAGTAGGCCGGGATCAGCGGGCCGTGGCGTACACTGACGTGAAGCCGGGCGCGCGGGGCGCCACGGCCGGTCGTCCTACCACTGGTTGACCCGATCCGGGTCGATGTTCATCAGGAACTCGACGTTGCTGTTGTAGCGCGCGATCTTGGACTTGAGGAACTCGATGGCGTCCTGCGAGCTGCGCTCGGCGAGGAACTTGCGCAGGGCCCAGAGACGGCGCATCTCTTCGGGGTCCTTGATCAGCAGGTCGTCCTTGCGCGTGCCGGAGGCGGCGACGTCGATGGCGGGGAAGACCCGCCGGTTGGCCAGACGGCGATCGAGCACCAGCTCCATGTTGCCGGTACCCTTGAACTCCTCGAAAATCACCGTGTCCATCACCGAACCGGTGTCGACCAGCGCGGTGGCGAGGATGGTCAGCGAGCCGCCGTGTTCAATGTTGCGCGCCGCGCCGAAGAACTGCTTCGGTCGGATCAGGGCGCCGGATTCGATGCCGCCGGACATGATCCGGCCCGAGCTCGGAGCCTCGGTGTTGTAGGCCCGGGCGAGGCGGGTGATCGAATCGAGCAGGATGACCACGTCCTTGCCCTGTTCCACCAGGCGCTTTGCCTTGGTGATCGCAATCTCGGCGCACTGGACGTGGCGCTGGGCCTTCTGGTCGAAGGTCGATGCGATGACCTCGCCCTCGACGTTGCGCTCCATGTCGGTGACCTCTTCCGGGCGCTCGTCGACCAGCAGCACCATCAGGGTCACGTCGGGATTGTTGGCGGTGATGGCGTTGGCGATCTTCTGCAGGTAGACCGTCTTGCCGCACTTGGGCTGGGATACGATCAGGCCGCGCTGGCCCTTGCCGATCGGCGCGATCAGGTCGATGATCCGCAGGCTGAGGTCGGTCGGCTTGTCTTGCCGCTCCATGAACAGCCGATCCTCGGCGTGCAGCGGGGTCAGGTTCTCGAAGCGTTCGATGCGCGGGCGCTGGTCGATCGGGTGGCCCATCGCCGTGGTCACGCTCAGCAGCTGCGGGCAGCGTTCGTTGCCGCGCGGAGCGCGGGCGATACCGGTGATGTGCATGCCCGCCCGCAGCCCGGCCCGGCGCATGTGCTGGCCCGAGATGAAGGTGTCGGTGTTGTTGGGCAGATAGTGGCTCAGCGGGCTGCGCAGGTAGGCGTGCTGATCCTTGTGCTTCTCAAGGAAGCCCTGGACCATGATCTCGTCGTTGCGGTTGCCGGCGACGCGGCGGATGATCTGGCTGATCAGGTCGTGCTTGTTGAGGCTGCGCACGTCGCGGATGTCGAGCTTCTCGCCCTCCTCCTGGAGATTGGGGATCCCGCGACGGAGGTAGTCGTCGAGATCGATGCGCATCGGTTCGGGCGCTGGCGGCGGCTTGGCCGCGGCCGGCACGGTGACGGTGCCGTCTTCGGTCACGCCGTCGGCCTCGCCCTCGTCCTCCTTGGGCGCCTCGGGGCGCAGGCTGGCCAGGTCGATGCCCAGTTGCCGCGCGAGGATGGTTTTGGCGTAGGTGCCCAGGAGGTTCTGGTCGCCGCTGTTGTCGACGGTCAGCTGACAGGCCTTGCGGCGCTGTTCGGGATCGCCGAGGCGCTCCTGGCGCCGGGCGAGTTCTTCGGCATCCCAGCCGCGCGAGGAGACCCGGGCCACGCGCAGGGCTTCGGGTGCCTGGACATACACGGTCTGGGTGCAGATCTGGTCCAGGCCGAGCTCGGTCAGCCGCGCGGCGTCGATCACCACGAAATTGCCAGCCTTCTTGAGCATCGTCTTGACGCGGGTGGTCAGTCGTGGGTCGACCATCTTGTTCAGCGCGGCGATGCTCGCCGCGTCGACGAAGGCCTTCTCGGCCAGACGCGGCCGGTCGATGCGGCCATCATCGTCGAGGATGTCCTCGCCGAAGGTATCGACGATCTTCTTCTTGGTCGCCGGGCCTTCGATGACCTCGTGACCGATGGCGTCGACATCGAGGATCGTCGCGCCGAGCGCGGCGAACTGCTGGGCCAGGGCCGATTTGCCCGCACCGGCCTCGCCGGTGATGCCGACGATGACGGTCGTGTCCTCGTCGACTTTGAAGTCGATGTTGTCCAGGGGAGTCTCCTGACGGGGCGGACCGTCGCGCCGGCGTCCGCGCCGCCGCCGGCCGCGCCGACGGCTGTTGTTCTGCTGCGGGGGCGCTGTGGTCGTGTCCTGGTTCATGGTCTCTCCTCTGCGCGCTGTTTGTCGCAGTGGTTGTTTGCTATCCGAGCGCGAGCCAGTTGTCCGCGCATCTGACGTCCGCGAGCAGTGGGACGTCGAGGTTCCAGGCGCCGGTCATCGCCCGTTCGAGGGCGCGTCCGGCGTCGTCGGCCAGGGTGGCCGGGGTTTCGACGAGCAGTTCGTCGTGGATCTGGAGGATGAGGTGGGCGCCGGTCGGCAGCTGCTCGCGGCAGCGGAGCATGGCGCGCTTGATCAGGTCGGCGGCCGAGCCCTGGATGGTGCTGTTCAGCGCGGTGCGTTCCGCCTGCAGTACCTCGTTGCGGTTGCCGCTGTGCAGGTCGGGCACGTAGCGGCGGCGCCCGGCGAGCGTCTCGACGTGGCCGCGTTCACGGGCGCGCTCGACGACCTGGTCGATGAAGGCGCGCACCGAGGCGAAGCGTTCGAAGTACTCATCGATGAACCGCGCCGCCTCGTTGCGGCTGATGCCGAGCTGTTGGGCGAGGCCGAAGGCGCTCTGGCCGTAGATGATGCCGAAGTTGACCGCCTTGGCCGCGTTGCGCTGTTCGGGCGTTACCGCTTCGGGATCGCAGTGGTTGACCGCGGCGGCGACGAAGCGGTGGATGTCGTCGCCGGCGCGGAAGGCCGCGCTCAGGGTCGGGTCGCCGCTGAGGTGGGCGAGGACCCGCAGCTCGATCTGCGAGTAGTCGGCCGAAAGGAACAGGTGTTCCGGGGCCGGGACGAAGGCAGCGCGTAGCTCGCGGCCCAGATCGGTGCGCTTGGGGATATTCTGCAGGTTGGGCCGTTCGCAGGACAGCCGCCCGGTCTCCGTCCCGGTCTGGCGCAGGTTGGCGTGAATCCGCCCGGTGGTGGGGTCGATGAACTCCGGCAGCCGGTTGAGGTAGGACGACAGGAGTTTCGCCAGTGCCCGGTATTGGAGGATCAGCTCGGGCAATTCGTGATATTCGCGCAGTTTGCGGAGCACGTTGACATCGGTCGACGGTCCGGAGCGGGTCTTGCGCAGCACCGGCAGACCGAGCTTGTCGAACAGCACCTGCGCCACCTGCTTGGGGCTGGCCGGGTTGAAGTCCTTGCCGGCGTGGGCGGCGATGTCGCGCTCGAGCTGGGCGAGGTAGTCCTGCAGGTGGGTGCGTTTGGTCGCGAGCACGGCAGGATCCACGCCGATGCCGCGATGCTCCATCGCGGCCAGGCAGGCGACCAGCGGCAGTTCCTGTTCGCGATAGACCGCGAGCAGGCCCTGGGCTTCGAGCTCGTCTTCGAGCGTCGCGGCGAGGCGCCAGGTGCACTGCGCGTCTTCGCAGGCATAGCGCGCGACCGAGTCGACCGGGACCTCGGCCATGGTCTGGCCGCTGGCCAGGTCGATGACCGCGGCGGTGGGGATCTTGTCCTCGGCCAGATGGCTGCGGGTGAGGAAGTCGAGCCCGTGGCTCTCGCGCGCCGGGTTGAGCAGCCAGCTGGCCAGCATCGGGTCGCCGTCGAGGCCGGCGACCTCCAGGCCGTGGGCGGCGAACACGCGCACATCGTATTTGGCGTTCTGCATCACCTTGCGCACGCTCGGATCGGCGAGGAAGGGCGCCAGCAGCGGCCGGGCCTGCTCCAGGTCGACACAGGCCTCGCCCGCCGGGCCGCACAGGGGCAGGTAGGCGGCCGATTTGGGCGTGGGTGTTCCGGCAGCGAAGCTGATGCCGACCAGGCGCGCGTGGAGCGGATCGAGGCCGGTGGTCTCGGTATCGATGGCGCAGCGGCCGACCTGGCGCAGGGAGTCGAGGTAGGCACCCAGCCCGGCGAGGTCGAGGGTGCTGTAGTCGGCGTCGAGGCTGGCGGCGTGGGTCTGCGGCGGGAAATACCGCGCCATCGAGAAGCCGAGTTCGGTGTAGAAGGAGCGTGCGCCTTCGTCGAGCTGCTCGCACTTGGCCAGCCCGGGGAGCGCGGGCAGATCGGCGACTTCGCGGATGGTGATCAGGTCGCGGGTCAGGGCGGCGGTGGCGGCGAAGGCCTCGACGTTCTCGCGACGCTTGCCCTTGAGTTGGTCGGTGTTGGCCAGCAGGTTTTCCAGGGAGCCGAATTCGGCCAGCAGCTTGACCGCGGTTTTCGGCCCCACGCCCTTGATGCCGGGTACGTTGTCGGAGCTGTCGCCGATCATGCACAGGTAGTCGATCACCTGGTCGGGACGGATGTCGTGCGCGTCGAGCAGTTCGACCGGGCCCTTGATCTCCTGCTTGACGGGATCCCAGACGTGGATGCGTTCGCTGATGACTTGCGAGAGGTCCTTGTCCTTGGAGCAGATGCGGATGTCCAGCGCCGGGTCCTCACGCTCGGCACGCCGGGCGAGCGAGGCGATGACGTCGTCGGCCTCGTAGCCGGCAACGCTGATCACCGGCACGCGCGAGACCTCGGCCAGGATGCGAACGTCGTCCATCTGCGCCCGGAGCTGATCGGGCATCGGGTCGCGATTGGCCTTGTAGTCCGGGTAGAGTTCGTGTCGGAAATTCCTGTCAGGGTGGTCGAAGACCAGTGCGAGGTGGGTGATCTCGGAATCTTCACGCAACGACTTGAACAGCTGGGCGAAGGCGTGGCTGACCCCGGTGGGGCGCTTGCCGGGGCCGGTGAGGCTGGGCATGCCGAAAAAATATCGGTATGCGTAATAATGGCCGTCGATGATTGCGAAGGTGCCTGACACGAGGAGCGGTGCGATCCAGAAGGGCCGACGGGCAACGTCGTGGGCGTCGGCGGGGAGGCTGGAGGAAGTCAACGAAACACGACGACCGGCGGGCCCGGAGTCGGGCGGGGAGCACGGTTGTCGGGGGGAAACTGTCGGACGCATGACCAGCGGCCGATGTGCAGCACCATAGGCCGGGCTGCAGAGCCTGTCAACCGCGCTCTTGTGTCATCCGGCGAGGCGTGATACCTCAGGGCATGGTCGCGAGCGATGGCCCCGCTCCGGGGCACACCTACGCCTTCGTCTTGAGCGATGGCAGCCGCGTGCAGGCCGAGGTCCGCGCCTGCGCCGGACGCTGGGTCGAAGCCGTCTGCGATGGGGTCGGCATCCAGCTCAATCTCAATCAGGTGATCTGCTATGCCGCCGATGCGTTGCCGGCCTGTCTGAGCGGGGCGCCGCCACGCGCCGCCGGTGCCAGGGGCAAGCCCAAGCGGCCGAAGACGGGCACCAGTCCGGGCCGCCGGTGGGAGGACGACGAGTTGCGCCTGCTCGCCAACGCCTTTCTCGACGGCGCGGTCGATCGCGATCTGGCGCGCGAGTTCTCGCGCACGATCGCGATCATCAAGCAGTTGCGCCAGGCCTTCGAATGCGCTCGCGGCAACCTCGACGAGGAGCGCGTCGGCGAGGTTGCGCAGTCCTGGATCCCGCGTTGGCGCCGGGTGCTGCTGCCGGAGTAGCGGCGTCGGAGCTCCGCGGCTTGGCGCTTGAGTCCCGCATTCGTTCCAGAGGCTCTGCGCCCGATATCGCTCATCGCAAGCCGCCATCAGGCACAAGGAGGTCAGGAACATGGGATTCACCGTTGCGATCGCGGGCGTCACCGGCGCCGTCGGCACCGAGATGCTCAAGGTCCTCGAACGCCGGGATTTCCCGGTCGATGAGCTGCGTCCCTTGGCCAGCGCGCGCAGCGCCGGCAAGACCGTGCCCTTCAGGGGTGAGGCGGTCACGGTGCAGGAATTGACCGAGGACAGTTTCGCCGGGGTCGACGTGGCCTTGTTCAGCGCCGGGGGATCGATCAGCAAGCGTTTCCGGCAGGCCTGTGTCGATGCCGGCTGCCTGATGGTCGACAACTCCTCCGCCTTCCGCATGGATCCCGACGTGCCGCTGGTGGTGCCGGAAGTCAACCCCGACGACGTCGCCGGCCATCGTGGCGTGATCGCCAACCCCAACTGCACCACCATCATCATGCTCACCGCCCTGGCCCCGCTGCACCGCGCGGTGCCGCTGCGGCGGATCGTCGCCGCGACCTACCAGGCCGCCTCCGGCGCCGGGCAGCAGGCGATGCTCGAGCTCGAAGCGGAGACCCGGGCGCTGCTCGCCGGCGAGCAGTTCGAGCGCACGGTGATCCCGGTACCCTACGCCTTCAATTTCTTCCCGCACAACTCGCCCTACGGCGCGGATGGCTACTGCGAGGAGGAGATGAAGATGGTCAACGAGAGCCGCAAGATGCTGCACGAGCCGGAGCTGCGGGTCCACGCCACCTGCGTGCGCGTGCCGGTGCTCCGCGCCCACGGCGAGGCGCTCAATGTCGAGTTCGCGAACGAACTGAGCGTGGAGCGGGCCTATGAGCTGCTCGCCGCGGCGAGCGGGGTGCGGGTGGTCGAGGATCGGGCGACCAATCGCTGGGGCATGCCGGTCGACGTCAGCGGGCAGGACGACGTGCTCGTCGGACGGATCCGCCGCGACCCCAGCGCCGCGAACACCTTGGATCTGTGGGTGGTCGGTGACCAGCTGCTCAAGGGTGCGGCGCTCAATGCGGTCCAGGTGGCCGAGCTGGCCTGCTGCTGAACGCCGCGGCGCGGTTCATTCGCCCGGTGCAGACGGCGGGTCACCCGCGTCCGGGGCCGGCGCCGGCGCGGGTGCGGTGCGGGCCCGGTCCTGCGGCGGTGGCGGGGCGATCTGCGGCTCGCCGACCATCAGGTACATGGCCGCGGTCGGCACCAGCACGGTGAGCAGGTTGTCGCAGGTCAGCTCGATGCCGTGATCGCCCGCCTGCGGGCTGAGGCGGAGCGTCGCCGTGGGCAGGTGGGCAAGTGCCGGCGCCGGTGTCGCGACCAGCAGCCGCCCCAGCAGCGGCAGGTCGTCGCCGCCGCCGAAGGCGGCGCGCATCTGCAATAACGACCGCGCCATGATCGCGCTGGCCTGCAGATCGAAGGCCAGCGCGAGGTGCGGCGGCATGGCGGTGGCCGCCGACGTTGCGTCGTCGTCGCCGGCTGGCGGGTCGGCCGTGAAGACCGGCCGGAGCTTCGCGGTGGCGAAGCCCGCGGCTTCGGGCGCGGCGAGCTCGCCAATGGTGCTGGCGTTGGTGGCGAAGATCCATCGGTCCGCCGTGCGGCGGGCGTAGATCGCCACCGGCAGTCGGGCCTGGGGTAGCTGCAGGCGGGTCGGCGCGCTGCGCGCCTGCTCGCTGTCCCAGACCACGCCGGAAGTGGCACAGGCGTGTTCGATCCAGGCGTCGAAGGCGGGGCCGGTCGGCAGCGAGATCGCCAAACCGGGCACCACCAGGCCGGGCGTGATCACGAGGTAGCCGGTGCCGTCGAGCTCGGCGAGCACCGCGGTCAGGCTGTCGCGGCCAGCGGCGGCGGCGCGCGCGTCGTTCGCGGCGATGGCCTGGTCGATGGTCGGTGCGAGCGCGCGCCACTGCGCGACCATCTCGGTTGCCCGCGTGCCGTCGATGCCCCACGCGATCACGCCCAGAGCATTGCTCGGGATCGGGGCGAGCGCGGCGGGATCGAGCGGGGCGAGCATCGCGGGCAGGGCGAGCTGCGGGCAGGCGATGGTGCTGTGGCTGCCTGCCTCGTCGAGCCGGGTGGCGAGGGTCCAGTCCATCTCGTCGTCGAAGACGCCCATGGTCGCGGCCACCGCCTGGAGCACGCTGCGGATCGGTTGCGGCCGACGCGCCATGGCCTGCATGCGCAACGCACAGTCGTCCGCGGCGAAGCGTTCGCGCAGGGGCGTGTAGTCGTGTGGCTCCGTTTCGGGCGGCAGGTAGGTGAAGGTATCGCCGTCGATCGCGGTGGTGCCGGTGGGGCAGATGACCGCGGTCCCGGCGTCGTCGAGTTGTCCGCCCGGCTGCTGCTTGATCGCCTCCCAGATCGCCTTGGCCTGATCGTGGACCGTGAGCCGGGCCTGGACCCGGGGCGGGGCGGCCGGGGCCATTTCCGCGTGGAGGGCGAAGCGCTCGGCGTTGGCCAGGATCAGCATCGGGTCGATCCAGGTGGTGTGCTCCAGCTCGGCGAGGATGTCCAGGCCCAATTCGCCGAGCTGGGCGCGCACCGGGCTGTCGGCCGTGGCCTGCCACATCGCATGGTAGGGGGTCTGGGCCCAGCGGCTGCGGCTGCGCAGCAGGTCGGGAACCAGCAGCGAGACCCGGGTCGGTGCGCGCTGGACGGTCGGATCGTGCTCCGGCGCCGGGTCTGTGGCCGGAGCGGTCTCGGCTCCCAGCGATCCGGCGAGGAGGGCGGCCAGGGCGGTCAGGGCGATGAGGGGCTGTCGGCGCATGGGGTTCTCCCTGGTGATTGTCACGGTTCGGTCGTTGTGAGTTGACGCCGCCACGAGGTGGCGCTGACGCGCTTGCCGCGTTGCGCGAGCACGGTGGCGGCCTGCCAGTAGATGGGGCCGGGCTGCCACTCCACCCGCCCGCCGCCGTAGACGACATGGCTGCCGACGCCGTTCCAGCAGGCGGGGTTGTCGACCAGCAGCGGCTGGTCGCGCGGTGGGCGTTCGCCCGCGGGCGGGATGTAGCGATAGGCCGGGCTGATCCCGGCGCCGGCCGGGTGGGTCAGCGCCGCGCCGTCGAGCTGGTCGCGGTGCCGTTGGACCAGCGCGGCGAGGTCGGCCGGTGCGTGGCCGCGTTCGATATGGTAGACGGTGACCAGACGGCCGATGCGACCGAGCATCAGTCGGGCCCGGCTGCGCGCGAGGGCGGCGGGGTGTTCGATCACCGCGAATGCGAGCCCGGCGCCGAGCGCGAGCGGTACGGCGACGTTGTTGACGCTCAGCAGCAACCCCGGCTCTCGGTGTTCGAGGCTGTAGGTGGTGGCGGGCAGCAGCGGCGCGATCGTATCGATCTGACGTGCGATCGCCGCGTGCCATTCCGGTGGCAGCAGCGGGTCGAGGATGCCACCGCGACCGGGCGCGAGCGCCGCGATCAGACGGCCGTTGTCGATCGCGCCGCAGGCGAGCGGGCGGGTGTGGATCGCGAGCGGTGCGAACAGGCGTGGTGGGGCACCCGGGGTGGCGGCGGCGAACGCGCGCAGCACGCCGACGCCGCTGCCGATCAACCAATGGCTGGCATCGCGGCCGATCACCAACGGCCGGGCCAGACCGGGCAGGGTGAAGCTGCGGCTGTCCTGCGGCAGCGGGGCGGTGATGCCGGTCAGATCTGCGAGGGCGGCGTCGAGTCCGGAGCTGCGCGGCAGCGCCAGGAGCAGCGCGGGGGTGCGGTGGCGTGGCACCAGCGCCAGGAGGGCGGTGCCGTGGAGCCCGGCGATGATCTCGGCCACCGGCGGCGCTCCGGAACTTGTGAGGTGCAGATCGAGCGCGACGCGCAGGCCGCGCAGTTCGCGCCTGGCTTCCAGTCGCGGCAGCAGTGCGGCGAGCCGTTCGCCATCGAGCACCATGGCCGCGCAGGCGATCACGTTCTCGTCCAGGCGTTCGATCAGGCTGGGGTCGATGCCCGGGCGCTCTTGCGCGCCGGCTTCGCGGAACAAGACACGCAGAACCCCGCCCGTGGGGCCGAGATTGTAGCTCGCGCTGATCGGCTGCGGCGACTGGGCGTGCGCTCGGCTCAGGTCTCCGCGGAGATAGAGGTCGTGGAGCTGCGCCGCGGGCGGCGCGGGCGGCGCGGCGGCGCCGTCGCGCGTGAAGCGTAGTGCATTTCCGCTGCGCTCGATGCGCCCGCCGCGCCAAAGCAGACCGGCCTCCGGTGCCGGTGCGGTATCGAGCAGGTTCGCCGCGAGTTCGAGCGCCGTGGCCTGGTGGTCGGCGAGCTCGAGGCGTGCTGCGACCAGCCAGGGCGGCGGAGCGGCGAGATCGAGGCGCAGATCGAGCGCCTGCGCGGCGGCGAGAACCCGCTGCGCGTCCGGCCCGGTGAGCCCGCTGCGTTGTGCATTGAGCAGGGTGCCGGCGAATTCTCCGCGGCGCAGCTGGTCGATGATGCGGGCGAAGGGCGAGCTGCGCCAATGCGCCTGCAGGCGCGGCAAATCGTCCAGATGCAGCGTCAGGTCCCCGCCGGGACCATCAGCCGCGGCAAGCGGCCAGAGCAGGACCAACAGCAGGAGCAGGCGAGGGCCGGGCATCGAACACATCCTCGCGGCGCGGCGCCCGGAACAAGGCCCGCGCTGTGCGGCTGGGGCGTGTGCGGCCAAAGGCTCCCATCAGAGGAGGCAGCGCCCTCTGTGATGGGAGCCTTTGGCTTGAGCGCTGCGACGAGCGAGGGAGCATACGATCCGGGAGGCGGCATGGGTTCGACCGACACGCCGTTGCGCGGCATCATCTTCGACATGGATGGCGTGCTCTGCGACAGCGAGGCTTTCATCTGCGAGGCGGCGCGGGAGATGTTCCGGCGCGACTATGGCGCGACGGTGCCCGCCGGGGATTTCGTGCCCTTCGTGGGCGCGGGCGAGGATCGCTACATCGGCGGTCCGGCCGAGGTGCACGGTATTCCCATCACTATGCCCGCGGCCAAGGACCGGACCTACGCGATCTATCTCGAGCTGATTCGCGGCCGGCTGCAGCCGCTTGCGGGGGCGGTGGACTTCATCCGTCGTGCGCGCTCGGCCGGTCTGGCCCTGGCGGTGGCCTCTGCCGCCGATCGGGTGAAGGTCGAGGGCAACCTCGCCGAGATCGGCGTTCCGGCCAGCGATTTCGTCGCGGTGATCACCGGAAGTGATGTTGCGCGCAAGAAGCCGCATCCCGATGGCTTCCTCGCCGCCGCGGCGGCACTGGCGTTGCCCGGCGAGCAGTGCCTGGTGGTCGAGGACGCGATCAACGGCTGTCGCGCCGGCGTGGCCGCCGGCGCGACCGTGCTGGGATTGACCACCAGTTTCGCTGCCGCCGCGCTGCGCGAAGCCGGGGCCAGTCACGTCGCCGCCGACCTCGACAGCGTCGGCGCCGAACTGCAACATCAACTGGGCATGGCGTGATGCAGCGCGACGATTCCCCGCCGGAGGTCCCGCTGCCGCCGGGAGGCGTGCGTCGCCTGGCTTTGCACGTCTGTTGCGCGGTATGCGCGGGGACGGTGATCGAATCGCTACTGGCAGCTGGCCTCGAGCCGGTGGTGGTGTTCGCCAACGAAAACCTCGACAGTGCCGACGAGTTCCGGCGCCGGCTGACGGATGTGGAGCGGTTCTGTGCCGCGCGAGGCGTCGCCTGTGTCGCGCTGGGCTACGATCCTGCGCTCTGGGCCGCGACGGTGCGCGGGCTGGAGGGTGAGCCCGAGCGCGGCGCGCGTTGTGCCGCCTGCTTCCGCTTTCGTCTCGAGCGTGTCGCCGACTGGGCCGCCGCCGAGGGCATCGAGCTGATGGCCACCACCCTGGGTATCGCGCGGATGAAGGATCTGGCCCAGGTCCAGGCCGCCGGTGTGGCGGCGGTGACGGACCACCCAGGGGTCGGCTTCTGGCCCTGCAACTGGCGCAAGCGCGGCGGGGCCCAGCGGATGTACCGCGTCGCGGCGCGAGAGCAGATGTATCGCCAGGATTACTGTGGCTGCATTTTCAGCCGGCGTTGAAGGGGGTCAGCCGAGCTTCGAGCGGACCAGCGTGAGCAGGTGGTCGGGTTTGACCGGTTTCTGCAGCACCCCGTTGAGCCCCAGGTCGCTGTAGTCGGTCAGCTCGGCGAGTTCGTTGCCCATGCTCGAGAGTAGGAAGATGGGCACGTTGGAGCCGGTGACCTTGACCTCCTTGACGAAATTGGTGCCGGCGTCGACCTCTTCCATCATCAGGTCGACGATGATCATGTCCGGCTGTTCGTCCTTGTAGACCCGCACCCCCTCCTCGGCGCTCGCCGCGGTGATCACGTTGTAGCCATGGGCTTCGAGAATGGTCTTCAGGCTCTCGAGCACATCGGGGTCGTCGTCGATGGTGAGGATGGTCTTGCCGTCGCTCATGGCGTTGCTCTCACTTGCTGTGCTGGGGTTCGAGGGAGAAGGGCGAAGCCTGTGGCTCCGGCCGGGCCGGCACGCTGGCCTGCGCGGCCAGGCGCGTTGGATCACGAGCTTCGAGGATCGGGCGCAGGAAGTCCAGGGCGGCCTCGAGACCGCTCACCGCTCGGGGTGAGAGGCCCTCGCCGAATTCGTTGAACACGTAGCCCGGGATCGCCAGCAAATAGGCATCGGGGCTGGCGTCGAACAGGTCGGCGGCGAAGCCGACCACCGCCGCAGGATCGAGGCTATGCGATGAGAAGTGGACCCGGGGACACGGCGGTACCCGCTCGAGGTAGAATGGCGGGCGGTCCTGGACCGAGGCGTCGATGAACAGCACCACGTCGCAGTGGGTCAGCAGTTCGCAGTCCTCGAGCGAGAGCTGGTAGTTGGCTTCGAGTGCGATCCCAGGCAGCTTCCAGGCGCGGATACGTTCGACCGCGGCCGGCCCGAGACCGTCGTCGAGACGACCCGGGTTGCCGTAACCGTATACCAGGAATCGGGGTGCGCCGGCCATACCGTGGTTCAGCAGTGCTTGCTCTTGCGGTCGATGAGCGTGCCGGCGGCGTCGGTCAGCTCGAGCTCGAGCGGCATGCGTCCGACGGCGTGGGTGGCGCAGGACAGGCAGGGGTCGTAGGCGCGGATGGCGACCTCGACATGGTTGAGCAGGCCGTCGGTGATCTTCTTGCCGGAGAGGTACTCCTTGGCCACCGATTCGACCGCCCGGTTCATCGGCTCGTTGTTCGAAGTGGTGGAGACGATCAGGTTGCCCATGGTCACCTGGTCGTTCTCGTCGACCTTGTAATGGTGGAACAGCGTCCCGCGCGGCGCCTCGAGGATCGCGGCGCCCTCGCCGCGGAAGCCGGTCGAATCGGCCATCAGGTCGTCGCCCTGCAGGTCCGGGTCGTTGAGCAGCTGCTTGATCTGCTCGGCGCTGTGCAGCAACTCGATCATCCGGGTCCAGTGATAGGCGAGCGAGAGGTTGTTCGGCTTGCCGTCGGTGACGGCCATGAACTCCTGTCGCGCCTGCTCGGCCTCGGGGGTGTCGATGCGGTCGCAGACATTGATCCGGGCCAGGGGGCCGACGCGGTACCAGCCCTTCTCGGGACCGAGTTCGCGGATGAAGGGGAACTTCATGTAGGACCAGTCGCGGACCTCTTCGGCCAGGACCTTGTGGTAGTCCTGCGGGTCCATCTGGTCGACGATGATGTTGCCCGCGGCGTCCTTGAAGCGGAGGTTGCCGTGGTAGAGGTCGAGGGTGCCGTCTTCGCGTACCAGGCCGGCGTGGTTCGAATCGAAGGCGGCGAAGGTCTTGGCCAGCTCGAGATGCTCGACGGTGTAGCTCTTGGCCAACTCGAGCGCCGAGCGGGCCCAGTCCAGCTGCTGGTCGATGTCGGCGAGGAAGCCGTCGCGCTCGGCGATGCTCAGGTTCTTGTTGATTCCACCTGGGATCGCACCGGTACCGTGGATCTTCTTGCCGGCGGTGGCCTTGATTATCTCCTGGCCGTATTTGCGCATCATCACGCCCTGGACCGCGAGCTCCTTGTGCTCGCGGGCCACCGCGATGACGTGCCGCTTCTCGACCGGGGCATCGAAGCCGAAGAGCAGGTCGGGCGAGCAGAGGTGGAAGAAGTGCAGGGCGTGCGACTGGAAGGTCTGGCCGTAGTGCATCAGCCGGCGCATCTTCTCGGCGGTCGGGGTCAGGCGTTCACGACCGATGACGTGGTCCATCGCCTTGGCGGCGCAGAGGTGGTGGCTCACCGGGCAGATGCCGCACAGGCGCTGGACCATCACCGGGACCTCCCAGTAGGGCCGTCCCTGGACGAAACGCTCGAAGCCACGGAATTCCACGATGTGCATGCGCGCCTGGTCGACTTGTCCGGCGTCGTTGAGCTGGATGGTGACCTTGCCATGCCCTTCGACGCGGGTGACGGGTTCGATGACCACTCGTTGTCCCACGGTACTCTCCTTGTCGCGCTGGCGGCTGGGGCCAGGAATCGATATGCAGCTACGATGAAGGTGCTGGTGGCTCCCGGGACCCTCTCACCGGGCGGTCGGTCGACGGGCGCTCCCCGCGACACGACCGGAAAAGACTAGTCGTACTTGACCATCTCGTAGGGGAGGTCGAGCGGCTGATTGTTCAACAGGGCGGTGAGCGCGGCCCAGATGGTATCGCCCGATGGCGGGCAGCCGGGCAGATGGTAGTCGATCTTGACCACCTCCTGGGCCGGGTAGACCTTGTCGAGCAGCAGCGGCACCTCGACGTCGCTCGGCGTGACCTTCCCCGGGTTGTAGACCGTCGGGCCGTCGAAATAGGCCTCGGCGATGCACTCGCTCAAGGGGATGGTGTTGCGCATCGCCGGGACGCCGCCGGTGTTGGCGCATTCGCCGACGGTGACCAGGACGTCGCAGTGCTCGCGGAAGCTCTGTAGCACGTGGACGTTCTCGTCGTTGCAGCAGCCGCCTTCGATCAGGCCCACGGCGCAACGGTCGGAGAAGGTCTTGATGTCGTTGATCGGGCTCTTGTCGAACTCGACCAGTTCGATGAGTTGGAGGATCCGCTCGTCGATGTCCAGCAGGGACATGTGGCAGCCGAAGCAGCCGCAGAGCGAGGTGGTGGCGATCTTGGGCTTGGTGGCGGTCATGGCGCGGGATTCCCCTGGTTCACTGCTCGACGTCCGAGCCGATGGGCTGATGGTCGTAGGTGCGTTGTCCGATCGGCGTGTTGAAGCCGGTGCGCTTCTTGAGGATCGCGCCCACCGGGCAGACGTCGCAGGCCTTGTCGGTCAGGTCGAGGTCGGTGTCGCTCAATCGTGCCTCGGCATTGACCTGGACTCGTTTCTCGGCGCCGCGGCCGACGAAGCCGAACACCGTCTTGCCATCGAGATCGCGCGAGGCGCGGACGCAACGACCGCAGAGGATGCAGCGGTTGCGGTCGATGAAGATGTCTTTGTGCGAGGCGTCGACGCTGCGCACGGGATCCATGCGCGGGTAGCGCGGGGTGCCGATGCCCAGACGGTAACCCACCGCCTGGAGTTCGCAGTCGCCGGACTTCTCGCAGAACGGGCAGAAGTGGTTGCCCTCGACCAGCAGCAACTCGACGATCTGCCGCCGCATCTCGACGATCTCGTCGGTTTCGCTCTCGACCACCGCCCCGGGTGCGGCCGGTTGGGTGCAGGCGGCCTGGCAGCGGCCGTTGACCCGTACGGTGCACACGCGGCAGGAGCCGTGCGGCAGCAGATCCTTGTGGGTGCACAGTCGCGGGATGTAGATGCCCGCCGCGTCGGCCGCCTCCATGATGGTCTGGCCGCGCTCGGCGCTGATCTCTTTGCCGTCGATGGTGAAGGTGATGTCGCTCATGGGGGATCCTCTACTCGACGTGGACGGACTTGTGGCCGGCGATGGCCGCGGCCGGACCGGTGGCGGCGGACAGGTCGAAGCTGTTGAGTAGCCCGGAGGTCTGGGGCTTGAGTGCGGTCTGGTAGATCGCGGGGAAATTCTCGATGGTGGTAAGCACTGGGTTGGGCGAGGTCTGCCCGAGGCCGCAACGGCTGCTTTCCTTGATGGTGGTGCCCAGGCGGGTGAGGTAATCCACGTCCTCGCTCTGACCGCGGCCGGCGAGGATCTCCTGGAGCTTGCGTCGCAACAGTTCGTTGCCCGCACGACAGGGGGTGCAGTAGCCGCAGCTCTCCTCGCAGAAGAATTCCATGTAGTATTCCGCGACCGCGAGCATGTTGCGGCTGGTGTCGAAGATGACGATCGCGCCACCGGTGGCGAGGTCGTCGTATTCGATCCGGCGGTCGAATTTGGTCGGATCGATGATCTGGCCCGAGGGGCCGCCCATGAGCACCGCCTGGGTGTCGGAGGCGCCGACCATCTGCAGCATCTGGTTGACAGTCAGGCCGAATTCGACCTCGTAGACGCCGGGCCGGCTGCAGTCGCCGGAGATCGACAGGAGCTTGCTGCCGGGCGAACCCTCGGTGCCGATCTGGTTGAACCAGCCGGCGCCCTCCTCGATCACCCGGGCGATGGCGCAGAAGGTCTCGACGTTGTTGACGGTGGTCGGGGTGCCGAGATAGCCCTTCTGGGCGGGGAAGGGGGGGCGGTTCTTCGGGTCGCCACGCAGGCCTTCGGCGGAGGAGATCAGCGCGGTTTCCTCACCGCAGACGTAGGCGCCGGCGCCCATCTGGATCCGGATGTCGAAGTCGAAGCCCTCGTGGGCCTTGATCGAGCGGCCGAGCAGACCGGCTTCGCGGCGTTTGGCCAGCACGTGGTTGAGGAACTCCTCGAGGTAGGCGTATTCGCCGCGCAAGTAGAGGATGCCCTGGGTGGCGCCGATGGCGTAACCGGCGACGGTCATCCCCTCGAAAACCAGATCGGCCCGCTCGGTGAGGATGACCCGATCCTTGAAGGTGCCCGGTTCGCCCTCGTCGGCGTTGCAGATCACCGTCTTGACCGGACCCGCGGCGTTGCGGGTGAAGTCCCACTTCATGCCGGTGGGGAAGCCGGCGCCGCCCCGGCCGCGCAGACGGCTGGCCTTGGCATCGCGGATGACCTCCTGCGGGGTCAGCGCCAGGGCGTTGGCGATGGCCTTGCCCGGCTCGACTGGCGCGAACACCAGCGGACCGGTGCGGCGGATGTTGTTCTCGACCATGCTGTGGACCAGGTCGCTGGCGTTGTTGCCGTCTCCGAGGCGTTTGATCAGCGCCTGGGGGTCGGCACCGCCCTTGAGCTCGGCGACGAGCTTGCGCGCCTTGTCGGCGTCGAGATTGGTCACCGGCACGTCGTTGATCAGGGCGGCCGGGGCCTGATCGCACAGCCCGATGCAGGGTACCAGCTCGAGGCTGAACGCGCCGTCGGCGCTGGTCTGTCCGGCAGAAATGCCCAGCGCCTGTTCGAAGGCCTGCTGCACCTCGGCCAGTCCGCTCATCTGATCGACGATGTCGTTGCACAGCCGCACGACCACTTCCCCCTTCTTCTCGGTGGAGAGGAAGGCGTAGAAGGTGGCGCAGCTTTCGACCTCGACCCGCTTGCAGCCGACGCTGCGGGCGATCGTGTCCATCGCTTCGGAGGATACGGCGCCGTACTCGCGCTGCACCGTCCGGACGATATCCATCATCCGGGTCGGATCATTGTTACAGCTTTCACAAATAGCGGAGATTCGTGTCGCCTGGTCCGTCATGGAGCACCCCGTTGTGCTGGAGCCGTGTCGGCTGCGGTTGAGGGAGCGGCCGTCTGCACGGGCCGCTGATTCGTGAGGCTGCCGATGTGTGATCGGCTTTTTCTTGGCGCAGTGCTCGGCAGGGTAGTCGAGCCCCTTGTGAGGTCAAGACGGCTTCAAGTGCTTTGCGCTGTGAAACATGGAGCGATGCGACACCCATGCGCATGGTAGGGCTGTGCGATCGTGACGGCGGGTCGCGGGAGGAAGTCGCGGCGGGTGGCAGGTGGCGGTTGGCTCGCCGTCCGGCTTGCGCGTGCGCGTGCCGTCCTGCCGACCCTGGTGCACTGAGTTCCAGGAAAGTCCTACCAAACCGATCCCGGTCTTGCGCGCGTCAGCGCGCCGCCGAGGGGGCCGGGCCGGTCCCCATCGGCCGACGGAGCCCTGATTTCCGCCGAAAAAGGGCCGCAGGGCGGTACCGGCATCGCGCAGCGATAGCCGGCCCCGGTGGGGCCGGCGGCCGGTGGAGCGCGACGAGCGACAGCGAGGAAGCCG
>JBEPXK010000002.1:0-25211 GCA_041641915.1 Planctomycetota bacterium | reverse complement strand
GTTCGCGGCCTTCGGCCGCGTTTTCTGCGGGCCTGCGGCCCATTTTCGCAGAAAAGCACCCCTCGGTCGGCCGGTCGCCCAGCCAAGCCTGGCCGGGCTCCACTCGCGGGCGGTTCCGCGGCTTGGGGCTCTGAGGGCCCCGTCCATCAGAGCCCACACCGGCTCTGGCCGGCTGCGAAGAGCCAGGAACTCGCGTGGGTGTGACCATGGATACCGCGACGTTGTCTGGCGTGCATTCTGGCCAAAGCGACACGGCGCCCTGGTTTGTTCCTGGCAAGGGGGCGCTGCCCCCCTCGCGCGCTCACGCGCATCCCAGCTGCGCTTGCTCCTCGCTTCGCTGCGGGGCTGCGCTTGCGCTGCGTCGGCCCGGTGGCCCCACCGGGGCCACCTATCGCTGCGCGATGCCGGCTGCACCCTCCACGGTCTCAGCCGGCGAACAGCAGGTGCCAGCCGATGCCGAACACGGCGATATCGGCGCAGACGTGGCTGATCAGCCCCGGCCAGATGCTGCGGTAGCGCAGGTACATCCATGACCATAGCCCGCCGCCGATGCAGATACCCGCGCTGGCGAGCAGCACCACTGGCCAGTCGAAGTAGGCCCGCAGGGCGACGACGTGGTGCGCGGTGAAGGCCAGGGCGGCGATCAACGCCGCAAGCGCGTAGCGCTGGACCAGCGCCACCGCCTGGCTGGCGACGAACCAGCGCCAGACGTATTCCTCGAGCAGCGCGTTGAGCGTGCACCAGTACAGCGCCATCACCAGATAGGCGCGTGGATCGTCGAGCCCAGCGGTAGCGGCGGTAGCACGCACCGCCGCGCGGTCGATCAGAACCGGGCCGAGCGCCAACCAGACGCCGAGGATCGCCGCGACGATCACCGCCCCGCTGGCCAGAGCGACGCCGAAACCGCCGCGGCGCGCCGGCGAGCCCGACCAGCGCCCATGGTCGACGCCACGGTGCCAGATCAGCGGCAAGCCCAGCAGCCACAACTTGGCGGCGAGGAACAGGCCGGTGCCGAGCGCGGTGCCGGGGAACCACCACAGCCCGGCCAGGGCGCCGAGGGTCGGCACCGGCACCAGCAGCGTCAGGGCCAGCAACGGATGTCGTGGGGTGGACACTGTTTGTTATCGTATGTTACTTTATCGCCAGGTCAAGCCGGTCCGTCGGGTCCAGCCATGCACAACGCGCGACCACGGCCTGGAGGTCCGGGCAGATCGCGATCGCGCCTGCGGCCACGTCCGCCTCGGCCGGCAGGATGTCGGGCACCATCACGGATACACAGCCGGCAGCGATGGCAGCACGCATGCCGTTGTTCGAATCCTCGAGCGCCAGGGTGCGCTCCGGCGCGCTGCCGATCGCGCGACAGGCTGCGTGATAGGTCTGCGGATCGGGCTTGCTGCGCGCGACATCATCGGCGGTGACCACCGCGGCGAACCGCCGGTTGGTATCGAGCGGGCGCAGGTTGCGTTCCAGGCTGTGCCGGGTGGCGGCCGTCGCCACCGCGACGGGCACATCGCGCGCAGCCATGGTCGAGAGCAGCGTGTCCACGCCGGGCTTGCGCGGCATACCCCGACGCGCCCAGCGCTCGACGCGGGCGTGCCAGCCGGCGGCGAATCGGGCGAGCGGGAAATCGCGTCCGCAGAGCTCGAGCAGCAACTCGCCGCAACGCGCCTCGGGCACGCCGATGAATGCGGCGAAGAGTTCGTCGTTCAAGGGGTGGCCGAGCTCGGCCCCCGCCTCCTGCCAGGCGCGCTTGTAGATGCTCTCGCTGTCGACCAACAGGCCGTCGACGTCGCAGACCACCGCCGCGATCGGACGTCCGGCGAAGCGGAAGCGGGTCGGCAGCGGACGCATGCTCCCTCCAAAAACGATCCCCCGGCCGGAACCGGGGGATCGAGCGAGCGTGTCGCGTACTCCCAACGGGATTCGAACCCGTGTCGCCAGCGTGAAAAGCTGGTGTCCTAGGCCTCTAGACGATGGGAGCCTGGATCGGCGTATCGGTGGCCTCGCGCGGCGGACTATTGCGACGGCGCGCGCGCATGCAAGCCGAGATTGGGCCCGGCTTGCGCACCGCCCGGCCTACAGCACCCGCGCGTAGAAGGCCTCGGCGTAGGCATCGAGGTTGCGCAGGCGCGGCGGAGTCACCGGGGACTCGTCGATCGTCAATCGGTCGGCGAAGTCGCGCGGATGGCCCTGTTCGGCCAGCGCCTGGGCCAGCACTGCGGCGCCGGTGGCGGTGGCCTGTTCGAGATTGGTGCAGGCCACCGTGGTGTGCGGGAACAGGTCGGCGAGCACGTGGCGATAGGTCTCGTTCTGACGGAAGCCGCCCTCGATGAACACGGTGGTCTCCGGCCCCATCCCCGTGCGCTCCAGCGCCACCCTGCTCTGCAGGGCGAGGCTGACGTTGATGCGCATGTGCGCCCGGCGCTGATCGGCGAACCACGCCGGCTTGCGCCCGGCGCGCAGCTCGGCGAGCGGGATCTCCGCTCCGCTGTCGAGCACACCGCCAGCGACCTTGGGGAACTGGCTCGGAAATGCGCCGGGCAGGACCATGTCGCCCAGCCGGGCGAGGATCTCGTCGGTGGCCGCGGCGTCGAAGCGGATGTGGTCCCCGCCGATCAGATCGTGATAGCAGGCGTATTCCTGCCCGCCCATGAGGAAGCTGGTCTTCTGAAAGCCGTCGAGCGCGTCGATGTTGAAGATGATCTTCCGCCCCAGCTCCTCGGGGGCGTAGGCGACGCGGTCGACCCCGTGCATCGCGACGCACCAGGTGCCGGTGGAGTTGACCACGAAATCGCGCTCGCCGTGCTTGATCAGGTAGGGCAGCAGCGCAGCGTTCGAGTCGTGGATCCCCAGCGCCACGGGGATCGCTGGCAGCCCCAACTCGGCCTGGAGCTCGGGCGTCAGGGTGCCGAGTGCGTCCCAGGGCCGGGACAGATCGCAGTCGATCAGGTCGGCGACGCCGAGTTTATGCGCGATCGAGGATGGCCGGCGTTCGCGGATCGCGAACAGGTAGCTGTGGTTGGCGGTGTAGGTCGGTTCTGCGCCGAGCTGGCCGGTCAGGCGATAGCCCCAGTACTGGGGATAGTTGACGATGTGGCGGCAGCGCTGCATGCCGGCCGCGTAGTGATCGCGATAGTAGAGGATCGCCTTGCCGGGGTTGACCAGCAGCGGCATGTCGCAGGTGGCGGTCTCGTTCTGCAGGGCGAGCGGGTCGTCGACCAGGGCGTAGAAGCGCTGGTCGAGTCCGGCCTGCTCGGCTTCGGCGAGGTCGTTGTCGTAGGCGACCACCGGCAAGGCCAGCTCGCCGTCGGCATCGAGGCAGGCGACGGTGGCGCCGTGGGTGGTCACCGCGATCGCGGCGAAAGGCTGCTCGGCGTGGAGCTCGCGCAGCTGCTGCTTGAACCAGTCCCACATCGCAGCGACCGGTTCGTGCATGATCCCGTCGTCGCCGGCGCGGGCGGCGAAGGCGCATTCGCGATACGCGATCTGCTGCAGCGCGGCGTCGAACACCGCGACCTTCTTGTTGGTCTTGCCGATATCGATGACCGCGACGTTGCCCATGTGGCCCTCCTCCCGGATACGCGGGTCCATGCTAGATCCGGCCCGCTCGACTCAAGGCCGGGCCGTCGCGGGTCAGGCACCGCCGGTCAGCGGCGAGCGGGCGGTGAGCTCGCGCCGACCGAGGATCGCCTCGGCCACCACGCGCAGATGCTCGCGCCCGCCGGGGTTGAAGCAGGTGATCGCGGTGGGGACCTCCTCGGGCACGCCGAACGCGTAGGGCGTGTTGGTCACCACGACCACCGGCTTGCCGGTCGCCAGCATCTCGCGGACCAGTGGGGTGTTGGCCGAGGCCGCCTTGTGATAGTAATAATTCGTGGTCACGATCACATCGTAGCTGTCCTCGGCCAGGCGCCGGCGCACGCGCTCGCCATCCTGCGTCGTTGGCACGTTGTCGATCTCGACCGCGCCGACCGTCGCACCGAGGGCGCACAGCTCCTCCCACAGCAGGCCCGGGCGGGTGTAGCTGTCGTTGGCCCGCGCCTGGGTCGGGAAGACCTGCTCGATCAGCAGCACCCGCGCATCCGCGGCCACCGGCAGGGCCTGCGCGCGATCGCGGACCAGCAGCGTGCTCGCGGCCGCGATCTGCTCGGTGGCCTGCACCACCGCCGGGTCGTCGAAACGGCTGGCTGTACTCGCGTCGACCAGGCCGCCGTTCGCGGCCAGGCCCATGTGATGGCGCATGGTCAGCACGCGCGCAACCGCCGCGTCGAGTTGGTCCTCGGGGTACTCGCCCGACTCCACCGCGGCGACGATGCGCCCCAGGATCCGCCAGCGGATCGGGCTCTCGTCGCGCAACAGCACCAGGTCGCATCCGGCCTGGAGCGTGCGCAGCACCGCCTCGGTCAGTTCGTAGCGCTGGAGCAGACCGCCCATCATCATGTTGTCGGTGGTGATCACACCCTCGAAGCCCAGCTCGCCGCGGAGGTATTCGCGCACGATGCGCGGATCGCAGCTGGCCGGGTCGGGACTGTCGGAGAGCGCCGGATACCGACAGTGGGCCATCATCACCGCCGGCAGGCCATCGGCGATCAACGCGCGATACGGACTGACGTGGACCCGCTCGAGCTCGTCGCGCGGCAGATCGACCACCGGCAGTCCCCAGTGGGCGTCGGCCTGCGATTCGCCCCGTCCCGGGAAATGCTTGCCGGTGGCGATGATGCCGGTCTCGGCGAAGCCGCGCAGGCTCGCGCGCGCGAAGCGCGTCACCGTGTCCGGATCATCGCCATAGGCGCGGGTGCCCACCTCGGGATTGAGCGGATTGGTGTTCACGTCGAGCACCGGCGAATGGAGCATGTTCACACCCAGCGCCCGTGCGGTGGTGCCGATGGTCCGCGCGGCGCGGTAGGCCATCTCTGGATCGCCGGTGGCCGCCAGACCCATGGGATGGGGCAGCAGCCGGGTGCCAAAGAGCAGGTCGTCGGATCCGCTGCCTTCCTGATCGATGGTGAAATGCAGCGGCACCGCCCCGGGGCGGTCGAGCGCCAGCTGGCGCAGGCGATTGAGCACCGTCGCGTATTCGCTGGGCGTGCAGCGGGTCGGCGAGCGCACCCCGCTGAAATCGCGGTTGCAGCCGCGCGGCGGATGCAGCGAGCGCAGCGTCCATTCCTCCGGGTCCTGGCCCGGCTTGACGTCGTTGAACAGATTGATGATCCGGAATCCCTGGGAGATCCGCAGCCCGCCGAGGTGATATGTGCTGATCAGCTCGACCACGTCCGGCGTGATCACCGGCCCGCAGAAGCCGAAGACCATCAGCTGGCCGACCTTCTGTGCGATATCCAGACGACCGAGCAGGTCGTCTGCCCAACGGCGGCTTGCAGGCGTGTCCATGGCCGTTCCCTCCAGGGCGGCGACGGTATGCGCCCAAAAAGGAAGATCCATGCCGGCCCGGCCGCGGGCCGGGCATGAACGCTTGCGCCGTGTCAGCTCCCGCGGCCGGGGGTGACCAGTCCGAGATCGCTCATCGGCATCGCGTTCGGCGGCGGAGCGTGGCAGTTCTCGCCGTAGAGCTCTTCCTCAAGATCGTCGATCGGCAGGCGGCAGCGCTCGCAGGCCTCGTTGTCGGGCTGAAAGGACACGGGGTCGGGTTCCATGATGGCATGCTCCTTCGCGCTGGGGACTGCGCATGCTCAATACGTCGGCCAGAGCGGCCATGTTGGCGCCACCACTTCCCTCTCGCCCGGCAGAGCATAGATCTGACGCGATGGACGCATCGGACCTCGTTTTCGCGACCGCCGACGAGCACCGGGCCTGGCTCGAGCAGCAGGCTCGCCTGCCACGGGGTTTTAGTGTCGGCACCGCCAGCTTCGCCTTCACCCCGGTCGAAGTCCCGCTGCCGGCGCGGATGACCCTGAGCCTGATCGTCTGCGATCGACCCACCAGCGACTTCGCCGCGGTGTTCACCCGCAACGCCTTCCCCGGCGCGCCGGTGCGCATCGGGCGCGAACGGCTGCATGAACCGGATCTCGCCGCGGTGGTGGTCAACAACAAGATCTCCAACGTCTGCGCGAACGACGGCATCGCCGCAGCCGAACGCATCTGCGCCACCACGGCACACCTGCTGGGATTCACTGCGCGGCAGGTCCTCCCCGCCTCGACCGGCGTCATCGGCTGGCGCCTCCCGGTCGCAGACATGGAAGCCGCGCTGCCGGAGGCGGTCGCGACGCTCCAGGACCGCAGCGCGCTGCCCGCGGCCAACGGCATCATGACCACCGACCTCTACCCCAAGGTCCGGGGCGTGGACCTCCCCGGTGGCGGCCGGGTGGTCGGCATCGCCAAGGGCGCGGGCATGATCGAGCCCAACCTCGCGACGATGCTGGTCTACATCCTCACCGATTGCGCGATTGGGCGCGAACAGCTGCGCGAACAGCTACGCGCGGCGGTGGCAGAGAGCTTCAACGCCATCTCCATCGACAGCGACCAGAGCACCTCCGACAGCGTGGTCGCGATCGCCTCCGGTCGCTGCCCCTGCCCCGACCAGGCGGCCTTCGCCGCCGCGCTCGGCCGCGTCTGCCGGCAACTGGCCGGCGACGTGGTCCGCAACGGCGAGGGCGTGCACCACGTCATCCGTTGCACCGTCACCGGCGCGCCTGATACCGCCTGCGCCCGCGGAACGGCCAAGGCGGTGATCAACTCGCCGCTGGTCAAGACCGCAATCGCCGGCAACGACCCCAACGTCGGGCGGCTGATCATGGCGGTGGGCAAGCACCTCGGGGATCACCACGGCGAGCTCGAGCCCACGCGCTGCAGCATCCGGCTCGGCCCCGAAACCGTTTTCGCCGACGGGACCTTCCGCTTCGATTCGGGCACCGACGCCCGGCTGCAGGCCTATCTGGGCGCGGCGCAGCTCTATCAAAGCGCGTCACCGGGTACAGACGGGGTGTTCCGGCCACCGATAAGCCATCCGCCCCACGAACGCTGCGTCGAGATCGCGGTCGACCTCGACGCGGGTCCGGCCCGGTTCACCGCCCTGGGCGGCGACCTGACCCACGAGTACATCAGCGAGAACGCCGACTACCGCAGCTGAGGCCGGCCAGGCGCTCAGAGCGCGGGTTCGCGCCCGGTGAGGATGGTGAAGGCCTCGATGTAGCGCTCACGGGTGTTGGCCACCACCTCGGCCGGCAGCTCGACCGGGTTGGTCTTGTCGAAGGCGATGCCCTCGAGGTAGTCGCGGACGTACTGCTTGTCGAAGCTGGCCTGGCCGCGGCCCGGCGCGTAGTCCGCCGCCGGCCAGAAGCGCGAGCTGTCCGGGGTCAGCACCTCGTCGGCAAGCACCAGCTCGCTCGCGGCGTCGGTGCCGAACTCGAACTTGGTATCGGCGATGATCACCCCACGCCCGCGGGCGTAGGCGGCCGCACGGGTGTAGAGCGCGATCGCCGCCTCGGCCACACGGTCGGCGGTCTGACGACCGAGAATCTCCGCCGCCTGATCGGGGTGGATGTTCTCGTCGTGCGCGCCCTGCTCGGCCTTGGTCGAAGGGGTGTAGAGTGGCGGGTCGAGCTGATCCGACTCCTGGAGCCCCTGCGGCAGCTCGATGTTGCACACCGTGCCTTGACGGCGGTATTCCTTCCAGCCCGAACCGGTGATGTAACCGCGGACGATCGCCTCGACCGGGAGGATCTCCAGCCGTTTGACCAGCAGGCTGCGTCCGGCCAGCTGGTCGCGATACTTCTGGACCGCGGCCGGCATGGCGTCGATATCGGCGGTGATCAGGTGGTTGGGCAGGACCTCGCCGAGCAGCTCGAACCAGAAGGTCGACAGCTGGGTCAGCACCTTGCCCTTATCGGGGATGCCGTTGGCCATCACCACGTCGAAGGCGCTGATGCGATCGGTGGCGACGAACAGCAGGGCGTCGTCGACAGCGTAGAGGTCGCGGACCTTGCCGCGGGTGATCAGCTCGAGCTCGGGGCAGTCGGACTGCAGCAGGGCCTCGGGCATCATTCGTTCTCCCGGTTCTGGAGTTCGGTGTAGAAGGCGTTGGCCAGCGCCCGGTAGACCAGGCCCTGACGGAAATAACGCACCACGTTGGGCCGCTTGACGAAGGGCGGCACGCTCGCGGGCTGGTATTCGCCGGCCTGGACCAGACGCAGGCGGGGGACCAGTTTGCCGGTATCGCCCACAGCCACGTCCTCTGGCAGATCGCCCATCACCACCCGGCAGGGATACGCGGCCGTGGCCAGGGACAGGGCGTAGATCGGCTCGTCCTCGCCGGCCTCGTCCGGCTGCTCGCCCGGCACCTGGTAGGTGGCATCCCACATCCGCGACTCGGGCGTCAGCCCCTCCTCCGCGTCGAGCTCCACCCCCCACTGCTCGGCCAGCTCGGGGTTGTCGACGAACAGCTGCTCGAGTCCGTCGCGACCGAGTGCGGTGGCGCGTTCGGCCAGACTGCGCATCTCGTCGAGCAGCGTGCCATAGGCGCGGCGGCCGGCGACGTAGTCGACCAGCTGGTCGCGGACCTCGCTCGGCGCTCGGTAGTCCTCCTCGATCACCTCGTCCACCCGCATCAGCAGCGCCACGCCTTCGCGCGAGGTCTGCTTGATCATGTGGACCTTGCCCGGCTCCACCCCGACGGCGAACAGGCCGACCGAGCTCTTCTCGACGGTGCCGAACTCGCGTTCCTCGTGGGCGATGGTGAAGTTCTGCTCGCCGGGTTGGTTGCGGATCGACACGCCTTCGATCACCTCCAGGCCCACGGCCTGGTCCAGGTGCGAGCTCGCCTCGGCGCTCAGCTCCACCTGGTGCAGGATCTCGAGCAGCGCTTCGCGCGGCAGATCGGCCGGATCGACCTCTGCCTGGCGCAGCTCGGCGAGCAACGCGTTGGCCAACGCCGGCACCAGCGAGCGGGCGTACTGCAGCGCCAGCTTCTCGCGGATCTTCTCCTCAACCTCCGGCAACGGCAGGAAGGCCGGCGGCAGGTCCGCGTCGTCCTCTGCCTCCTCGCCATCGTCCTCCTCGGCCGTGTCCTCGTCGCCCGTGTCCTCGTCGCCTTCGGCCGCCGCCGCACGCTCTGCGGCCTCGCGTTCGCGCTGGGCCTGCTGCCAGGCCGGGTTGACCAGCGCCGGATCGCCGGGGTTCTCCGGGTCCTGCGTGTTCTCCTCGTAGTAGTCGGTGATCGCCTCCTGGGTCACGCTCACCGCCTCGACGATGGCTTGCGCGTCGGCCACCGCGAGAGTGACCGTGCGCGCGGCGGGGATGCGGAAATGCGACTCGCGCAGCTCCTCGTAGGCATCGGCGAGGGCGTCCTCGCCAACCGCCTCGCGCTCGGCGGCGATCATCGCCTCGCTCACCGGCACGCTGACCTCGTACATGCTCACCCGATCGGCCAGTTGGCCGAACTGCTGATACATCGGACGGTCGAGCAGCTGGTTGATCGGGGCGCCGAAACCGGCCACGTTGTCGACCATGCTCAGCGGCAGCACCGGGGTGACGATGTAACGCGCCTGCAACGCGCTGATGGCGGTATCGACGGCCACGTAGCGCTCGACCCGGCTGAGGTCGACGCTGCCGTCCTCGAGCAGCAGCTGACCGTAGGTCGATCCCTCCTGGTTGGGGCCGGCCTGCATCTCGCGCTTGAGGAAGTCCTCGACCAGCTGTTCGAGCGTCTCCCCCTTGGGCATCAGGCCCTCGTTCTCCGCGATGTTGGCCATCTGCAGGCGCTGGGCGTACTGCACGAGCTCGTTCTCGCCGCGCCGGGTGACGACGAAGTGCGGCGGGCCGTAGAGCCGCGGATTGATCGCCCGCTGGAGCTGGCGACAGGTGGTCGCGAAGCGGCTGGCGTCCTTCTCGTCGATGTCGCCGAGGACCACGCGGTCCTTCTGGGTCAGCAGGCCGAGGATCGGCTGCATGCCGAAGAGCACGCCGACCCCCACGATCAGCAGGATCACGATCGACTGCTGGGCGAAGCTGTGCGAGCTCGTCGGCGTCTCGCCGCCGGACTGGGTGTTGTCCTTGCTCATCGCATCCCTCCGGCGCCCGGGTTCCACTCGGGCCGGGCGCGGCGGGCACAGGGTAGACAGGGGTCCACAGGGCGCAAGGCCGCCGGAGCCGGGAATCGCAGGGCGTGCGCACGCCTGCCCGCACACCCACCGCGACTCAGAACAGCCGCGCGTGCTCCTCGAGCGCGTAGCGGTCGGTCATGCCGGCGATGTAGTCGCTGACCGTGCGCTCGAGCCCGGTGGTCGCGATCCGCGCCTGGTGCTCGTCGGGCAGGCAATCGGGGTGCGCTGCGTAGAACGCGAACAGCTCGGCGATGACCCGGCGCGCGCGGTGGAAGGTACGGTTGATGCGGTAGTCGCGGTAGACGTTGGCGAACAGGAGCTCTTCGAGCTCCTGCTTGGCCGCACCCATGCTGCCGCTCACCCCCACCAACGGTTCGCGCGCGGCGCGCACATCGGCAACCGTCGCACAACCGGCGGCAGCGAGACGCCGCGTGGTCTCCTCGGCCAGGTCGTTGACCAGCGCATCGAGCAGCGAGCGCACCGCCTTGTCGATCAGCAGCTTGCGCTCGGTGCCCCGCGGCGAGGCATCGAGCGCCCGTTGCCAGGCGCCGCGCCACAGCGCGGCTTCCTGCAGCGCCGCGAGATCGATGATGCCGGCGCGCAAGGCGTCGTCGATGTCGTGGCAGTCGTAACCGATGCTGTCGACCTCGTCGACCAGCTGCGCCTCGAGCAGCGGGGCCTCGGCGGGATGGAAATGCGGCGGCACGCGGGCCTCGCCCGCATGGGCGCCGTGTTTGACGATGCCTTCGCGGACCTCGTAGCTCAGATTGAGCCCCGGAAACTCGCTGTAGCGCCGTTCGAGTTGCTCGACGATGCGCAGCGCCTGGAAGTTGTGCTCGAAGCCGCCGCTATCGGCCATCAGCTCGGCGAGCATGTCCTCGCCGCGGTGGCCGAAGGGCGGATGGCCGAGATCGTGGACCAGCCCGATGCACTCGACCAGATCCTCGTTGAGACCCAGGCGACGCGCCAGCACCCGCGCGAGTTGCACCACCTCCATGGTGTGGGTCAACCGCGAGCGGAACAGGTCGCCGCTGGCGTTGGCGAACACCTGGGTCTTGTAGGCCAGCCGCCGGAAGGCGCGTGCGTGGACGATGCGGTCGCGGTCGCGCTGGTAGTCGGTGCGGTAGGGGTCCGGATCGCAGCGGTGCGCGCGGCCGCGACTCTCTGCCGCACGCATCGCGTAGGGCGCACACTGCTCGGCCTCACGCGCCTCGACCATCGCGCGCGTCACCGTCGTCGGATCGCTGCGGCCAGCGGCGCTCACGATGCCTGGTGTCCCTCGGCCCAGCGCAGGAAGGCCGGGGGATCCGGGTCCTTGAAGAAGGCGCTGCCGGTGACCAGCCGGTCGGCGCCGTCGGCGGTGACCAACGGCACGGTGTCGCGACCGATGCCGCCGTCGACCTGGATCGGCAGCTCCGGGCGCGCGGCGCGCAACGCCCGGAGCCGCGGACGGACCGCGGCGATGAACTCCTGCCCGCCGAAGCCGGGGTAGACGGTCATCAGCATCACGCAGTCCACGCGATCGATCGCCGCGATCCACATGGCCACGTCGGTGTCGGGATTGAACGCCAACCCCGCCTCGGCGCCCGATGCGCGCAAGGCGTCGATCGCGCCGTCGATCGCGCGCGGGCCGACCGCCTCGGGATGGATGTAGATGGTGTCGGCGCCCGCCTCGCGGAAGGCGTCGATAGAGCGCACCGGGTCGCTGATCATCAGATGGACATCGAGCGGCAGGGCGGTGCGCGCACGGATCGCCGCGATCACCGGTGGGCCGATGGTGATGTTGGGCACGAAATGCCCGTCCATCACATCGAGATGGATACGTCGCGCGCCGGCCGCCGCGCAACGCTCCAACTCCACTGCGAGCTGGGCGAAATCGGCGGAGAGCAGACTGGGCAGCACGGTGACCGATCGCACGGGACCCTCCATCGACCCGGGCGGCTACTGGCCGGAGCGGGTACGCGGGCTAGGATTCGACCAGGCATGGGCAACTCAACCGCCAATCAGCCCGGCCGCTTCGCCCACGCGGAGCTGGCCCGCCGTCTGCCCGAAGCCCTCGGCCCGGACACGACGGTCGGCCTGCGGGCGAACGACACCGGGCAACTGCTGCTCGACGGCGGCGCGCCGCTCGACTGGCGCCCCCTGCCCGGACAGCCGGAGCTCGAACTCGGCACCCCGCCGCAGTGGACGACCGCTCAACGCTCGCACGTGGAGCGCGTGGCCGCGGCCTGCGCCGGTCAGTGTCGCGATGTCGAGAGCCTGAGCACCGCGCTGGTCGACACCTACACCGATTTCGCGCTGGTCGACGATCTGGGTCGACGCCTGCCGGGCTGCGAGGACCGAGCCGCGGTTGCGCGCCTGCTCGGCGAATTGCTGCAGGATCGGCTCGGCGGCCGCGGCGCGGTACTGATCCGCGAGGACGCCGACGACCGCTGCCTGGCGCATTGGGGCATGGCCCCGCCGCCGGGACATCCCACGGTGGTGACGGACGCCGCAAGCTGCGGTATCGGCGCGGAGCGCGAGACCCCGCGGTTGATCGACGCCGGCCCGCTACCGCCGGTCCTGCGCAGCGCCGGCGACGACGAGGCCACCACGGGCAACCTCTGCCTCACGCCGATGGTCTCGCCCGCCGGCCGCGAAGGGCTGATCCTCGCCGGCCGCCCCAACGGCCCGGCCTATACCAGCAACGATGCCAAGCTGACCGAGATCGTCGGCGCACAGGCGGCGGCCTACCTCCTCGCCCTGAGCCAGCAGCGCGACCTGCGCCGGGCCGAGGTCATGCGCCACGAGCTCGAGCTCGCCGCGAACATCCAGCGCAAGCTGCTACCGCAGGAGCAACCGGCAGTGGCCGGCGCCGAACTCGCCGGCTTCCTGGAGCCGGCGCTGAGCGTGGGCGGGGATTATTACGATCATGTCTGGGACGGCTGCCTGCTGAGCCTGATCGTGGCCGACGTCTCCGGCCACGATCTCGCCGCCGCCCTGACCATGGCCATGGTCCGCACCGCACTGCGCGCCGGCATCGACCAGGGCCTGGCCCCGGGCGAACTGCTCACGACCGTGAACCGGCAGCTGACCCCCGACCTGTTGCGTTCGCGCCAGTTCGTCTCGCTCGCAGTCGTCGCCTACGATCCCCTTTCGGGCGCCTACACCCACGCCACCGCCGGCCATCCGCCCGTGCTCTGCCGTGGCGCGCAAGGCGCGATCACCGAGCTCGCCACCGACGGACCGGTGCTCGGCCTGTTCGAGGAGGCCGACTTCCCCGAGGCTACCGGCACGCTCGACGATGGCGCGAGCCTGATCCTCTATTCCGACGGGATTCTCGAGGCTCCCACGGCCGACGGCAGCGCGGTCGGCGCCGCGCGCCTCGCTGCCGCGCTCGCCGCCACCGAGGGAACGGCCGGCGACCTGCTCGCCGCCGCCCGTGCGCTCGGCCGCCCCGAAACCACCGCCGTCCGCCACGACGACGTGACCCTGTTGGTACTCCACCGCCTGAGCACCGAGGCGCCCGACTGATGCGCGGCAACCCGGCAAACACGGCCGGCTTGCGCGAGTATGGGATTGCACATCCCGTTTCTGTGACCTAGATTTCATCGTTACCAACTCGTAGGAGTACAGCATGGCCACCGAGCTCACCAGCGACAACTTCAAGCCGGAAGTCCTCGAATCCGACATTCCCGTCCTCGCCGATTTCTGGGCCACCTGGTGCGGTCCCTGCATGATGATGGCCCCGATCGTCGACCAGCTGGCGACCGAACTCGAAGGCAAAGTCAAGGTGGTCAAGGTCGACGTCGACAAGGCCCAGGATCTGGCCCAGCAGTACGGCATCACCAGCATCCCGACCCTGATCCTGTTCAAGAACGGCGAAGTGGCCAAGAAGCACGTCGGCTCGATGCCGGCGCCCAAGCTCAAGGAATTCGCCGAGAGCTGAGGGCTTCCTTCAGATTCAGAGGGGGCGCTGACGCGCGCAAGGTCGGGATCGGTTTGGCGGCCTTTCCTGGAGCTCTGAGGGACCTTTCTGGCTTGGACGGGATGCCCATGAGTCGGCAAGGCCGATCCATGGCTGGGCGGGTCGGCTGCGCCGATGCTATCCGCCCACCACCCCTCTGGCGCCTATTGCTGCTGCGCCTCGGATTCGAGGAAATCGCGCACGGTCGGCAGGCGGCGCTGCCGCTGGCCCAGCTTCGGCCGGCAGGCGAGCAGGCCCTTGGTGTAGGGGTGCTGGGGATCGGCGAAGATCTGCCCCACCGGTCCCTCTTCCTGCTTCTGGCCCTGCCACATGATCACCACCCGATCGGCGATGTCGGCGACCACGCCGAGGTCGTGGGTGATGAACAGCACCGCCATGCCGCGTTCGGCCTGCAGCCGCCGCAAGAGATCGAGGATCTGGGCCTGGATGGTCACATCGAGTGCGGTGGTCGGCTCGTCGGCGATCAGCAGCTCCGGCTCGCAGGCCAGGGCCATGGCGATGCACACCCGCTGACGCATGCCGCCGGAGAGCTCGTGCGGGTACTGGTCGTAGCGCTGTTCGGGGTCGGGGATGCCCACCTCCTCGAACAGCTCGACCACCCGCCGGCGGCGCGCGGCGGCGGCGAGATCGGTATGCAGCTCGAGGCTCTCGGCGACCTGGCGGCCGCAGGTCCACACCGGGTTGAGCGCGGTCATCGGCTCCTGGAAGATGATGCCGATCTCGTTGCCGCGCAGGCGCCGCAACCGCTCCGGACCGGCTTCGAGCACGTCCTCGCCGTGCCACAGGATCCGACCCGCGGGATAGCGGGCCGGCGGCTCATCGAGCAGGCGCATCGACGACATCGCGCTGACCGATTTGCCCGAGCCGGATTCCCCGACCAACGCGACGACCTCGCCGGGACGGACGGCGAAGCTCACCCCGCGCACCGCATGGACGATGCGCTCGCGCAGATGGAAATCGACCGTCAGTTCGTCGAACGCCAGCAGCGGCTCCTCGTGCGCGCTCATCCGCGGCCCTCCGCCCGGGGGTCGAGCGCCTCGCGCAGCGAATCACCGATCAGGTTCAGCGCGGTGACCAGGCCGAAGATGGCCAGGCCCGGCGCGTAGACGATGTGGTAGTACTGGATGCTCGTCCGCGCCTGGCTGAGGATCAGACCCCAGCTGGGCGTACGCGGCTCGACCAGGCCGAGGAAGGCCAGGCCGGACTCGCCGAGCACGGTGCCGGCGATGCCAAAGGCGGCGGAGATGATCAGCGGGGTCAAGGCGTTGGGCAGGATGTGACGGAACATGATCCGCGCGCGCGAGTAGCCGAGGGTCTCGGCCGCGAGCACGTATTCGCGCCCGCTCAGCGCGAGGAACTCGCCGCGGACCAGACGCGAGGTGCCGGCCCAGCCGGTGACCGCGAACACGACGATGATCACCATCAGGTTACGCCCGACCATCGCGATGATCACCAGCACCAGCAGGAAACGGGGGAACATCATCATGATCTCGACCAACCGCTGCAGCAGCAGGTCGACCGTGCCGCCGAAATAGCCGCTGATCGCACCGATGATCACGCCGATGGTCATCGACAGGCAGGTGGCGAGCACGCCGATGGTCAGGCTGATGCGCGCGCCGAAAGCGAGCCGGGCGAAGACATCGCGCCCGGTGCCGTCGGCGCCGAGCAGGAAAGGGAAGCCGGTCGCCGGGCAGTCATCGCCCGGTCCGGCGAGCACCGCGCCCTCGTAGGGCTGGTCGTAGCGGTGCGGCACCAGCGGAAACAGGGTGACATGCAGGGGCACGGGCTCCAGCCGTTGCGGCGGCAGGTACAGCGGCTCGGCCCCGGGTCTGGGCACGACCGCGAAGAAGATCGCCCGCGGCGCCGACTCGGCGCCGTCCGGCACCGCGGCGGGGTCGAGGATCGCCCGCCCCTGCGCGTCGACCGGTTTGGTGGTGCGGAACAGCACCCGCACCAGCTCGCCGTCGTCGGTCAGCAGCCGATCACCGCGCGCGGCCAGTTCGGCGAGGTCGCCCTGCTGCAGGCGCTCGCTGCGCTGCATCGCGGCGTAGGTCTCGCTCGGCGCGCCGCGCTCATGCCACAAGGCATCCCACTCCAGCGCCCGATAGGGGAACAGGAACAACACCAGCACGGGAAGGACCAGTGCACCTGCACGCAGCAGACCGGCATGACCGGCATCCTGCACCCGGCGCGCGACCCGGTCGCCCCCCCACCCGATCACTGCGGCGAGAGCGACGGCCAGCAGCACATCGGCCGGCACCAGCCCGGCGAGGCCGAAGCCGAGCGCGAGGACCATCCCGTTGCGCAGCATGCGCCAGAAGTTCCAGCGCTTGCGCAGTACCAGGGCGATCGCGAGCACCAACGGAAAGGCCAGCGCGAGCATGTTGAACACGAAGTCGTGGTGGTCGGGATAGACGAAGCGGTTGAACAGCGCGGCGAAGGCGGGGAACGACGGCCCCTCCGGCCCCCACCAGACCAGGGCCAGATCGCTGGCGAGGAAGGGCGCGTAGACCCCGAACAGCACGTAGATGACGAGGATGACCACCCCGACCCGGGCGCTGTAGCTGGACCAGAAGCGCGCGAGCGCGCGCCGCACCGGCGAACGGGTGTCCACGGTATCGGCCGCTTCAGGCATACCGGCTCCGGATCCGCGGATCGACCACCGCGTACATGATGTCGGCGAGCAGGATGCTGATCAGGAACAGGATCACGCTGACGATGGTCGAACCCATCACCAGCGGCGCATCGCCCTCGAGTGCGGCCTGATAGAGCAGCAGACCGAGGCCATTGATCGAGAAGATGATCTCGACGAACAGGAAGCCGCCGTAGAGCGCCGAGAGCAGCCCCTGGCCGAGGGTGATCATCGTCACCAGGCTGTTGCGCAGGGCGTGGCGGTAGACGATGCGGTCCCCGCCCGCGCCCTTGGCCCGGGCGGTGCGGACGTAGTCGGTGTGCAGCTGATCGAGCATGTTGCCGCGCATGTAGCGCGAGAGCGCGGTGAAGCTCGAATAAGTCAAGACGACCAGCGGCAGGAAGGCGTGCCACACCAGATCGACCAGCAGCCGCGGCGGGCTGTACCACAGCGCCCCGTCAGAGCTGAGCCCATCGCTGGGGAACAACTTGACCCCGGCCGAGGAATCGGTGCACAGGTGGAACAGCAACAGCGTGCCAAGGAAGAACGGGGGGATCGACCACAGCACGAACAGGGTGTTGGTGGTGATGCGATCACCGAGACTGCCGGCGCGGCGCGCGGACCTGATGCCCAACGGTACGGCGATGCTCCAGGCGATGAGGATGGCAAGGAAATTGAGGGAGAAAGAGACCTGCCAGCGCTCGGCAATCAGCGCGAACACCGGCCGCTTCTTCGACTCGCTCCACAGCTCGCCCGTGAACAGTTTGCCCATCAGATCGACGAAGCCGGTGCGCGCGAACATCGCCCCGAAGCTGCGCCCCAGGCTGTGCGCATAGCGCTCGCGATGGGTCGCATACAGCTCGGCGATCTTCGCGCGCTTGCGTTCGTAGGCGGGATCGGCGGTAACGAAGCCCTCTGCCTCGGAGTTGGTGTAGGCGATCACCGCCTGCTTCCATTCCTCGTTGCGCAGTTCCTTGGCCCGGCGCTCGGCTTCGCTGAGCTGCTCGAGGTCGGTCGGCAATGGCGGGTCGTAGGCGACCACGCTCAACGCCTCGGAGGCCGGGCCGTGGAACTCGCGCAAGGCGTCGTCGGCAACGATCGCGACCAACGGTTCGACGTAGAACGCGCCCTGGAGCCAGAGCTCGAGTTCGCGCCGCGATCGTTCGGCCCGGCTCTTCTCGTTATCACCGCGCTCGAGCGCGCGCAGTTGCCTGAGCACGTCCTGCTTGTCGGTAAAACCGCGCAGGTTGATCAACGCCGGCAGGTGGTTGCCCGCGAGATGGAAACTGGCCAGGTGGTCGCGGACGTTACTCAGATGGGCTTCGGCACTGCGCGTACCGGCGGCCTCGCCCGCCGCGCCCTGGTGCATCTCCTCGGCCAGGGTCGGCGCGCGCAGCCGGACCACCGCGAAATTGATCAGCAGGATCCCGAGGAAGGTCGGGATCATCCACAGCAGCCGCCGGATGATGTAGGCCCACACCCCGCGCTACTCCCCGAAATAATACCAGGAGCGGTCGCGGTTGTAGAAGGGGTGCAGCGCGTCGAGCGCCTCAACGACCCCCTGAACCTTGTCCGGGCCGGCGTTCTGCCAGGTAAAAATGGTTTCGCCCGTGCGGAAGAACAGGTAGGGCGCTTCACCGTGGATGATCGCCTGGAACTCGCGGGCGATGCGCGTGCGCTCGTCGACGTCAAAGGTGCGCCGCAGTTCCTCGGCCAGCTCGTCGGCCCGCGGATGCTTGAAGCCGACGTGGTTGGAGGATCGTGGTTCGTCGGCGTACTTGCTGTGCCAGATCTGCTCGAAGTCGACCTCGTAGCTCATGCGCCAGCCGCCGACCATCGCGTCGAAATCGCGGCTCTCGTAGACCCGGACCAGATCCTTCCATTCCAGGGTCACCGTCTCCATCGCGATGCCCAGCTTGCGCAGCTCGGCCTGGTAGATGGCCAGGGCCCGGTCCCAGTCAGGCGAATTGGCGAAGCCCTTGACGGTGAAGCTGAACTGCTCGCGCTCGCCATCGATCATCTTGTCCAGCAGGCCGTCGCCGTCGCTGTCGCTCCACCCGGCCTCGAACAGCAGTTCCTGCGCCCGGTTGGGGTCGTAGACGTAATCCTCGATCGCGTCGTTGAAGTAGGGCGTCTTGGGATGGACGGGGGTCACCGCCGGTTCGCCAATGCCGAAAAACACCTGCTCGATGATCCGCCGCTTGGGAAAGGCGTGGGCCAGGGCCTGGCGCACCGTCCGGTCAGCGAACAAGGGGCGGCGCAGGTTCCAGCCGATGTAGTAATAAGCCAGGCGATCAACCCGCTCCCAGCCCAGCTCGCCGGCGCGACCGTTTTCGGGATCGAAGCGGGCCTCGTGCTCGTCGATGATGTCGGACTTGAACTGGATCGGGGTCAAGCCGTGAATGTGAACCTCGCCGTTCTTGAATGCGGTCAACTTGGCCGCGTCCTCGCGGATGGCGCAATTCTGGGTCACGGTGGTGAAATGGTCGCTGGCGGCCCAGCATTCGTCGTAACGGCGGAACTCGATCTCCTGGTCCGGTTCGTAGCTCCACAGCTGATACTGGCCGACGCCGATCACCTGCTTGCGCTGGTCGAACCAGTGATCGTTGAACTGCAGGCCGACGTTCTCTGCCGGCAGCGGATCGCCATTCTGGTCGCGGGTGTAGACGTGACGCGGCAGCGGCTCCATGCCCATGCTCGAAGCCAGCGAGGTGTAGATCTTCTCCTTCCACACCAGGCGCAGCGTGTGGTCGTCGAGCGCCTCCGCCATCTCCAGGTCCTCGTAGTAGGCCTTGAGCGCCGGGCACTGGACATCGGGGTGCTTCATCATCTCGATGGCGAAGACGAAGTCCGCGGCGGTGAGTTGGCGGCGCTCGCGCAGCCAGCCGAACTGGTCCGGCTCGGCGTAGGCGATGCGCGGGACCTGCCAGTACACCCCGGGGCGGATGGTGAAGGTGTAGACCTTGTAGTCATCGCTGATCACGCAGGAGGTGGCGAGCATGCTGCGCCAACGCGCCGGCTTGGTCGAATCGCGCTCACAGAGCGAATCGTTGACCGTGGCGTGCAGCGCGCTGACGTTGCTCGCGTTCTCGGTGATCGGGTTCAGCCCCGGCGGCGTGGTACCGAAGCTGCGCAGGGTGCCGCCGACATGGTCCGGATCGAACTGCGGCTCGGCGTGCGGCAGGAGGAAGTTGACCCCCAGCCGCGGCAGGCCGTCGCGCAGCGGTTCGGCATCGTCGTCGACCAGGTCCTCGACCTCGCTCGCCGCCGGATCGGTCGCGGGCTCATCGGTGACCGGTTCCGCCGCGGGCGGCTGATCCTCCGCGGGCGCCTGATCCGGGGGGGCGACCATCACGCCGGCGGCGAGACGGCCGCGCAGTTGGCGCAGCTCGTCGTGCATGGCAGCGAGCTGCGCAGCGAGCTCCGGATCGGGCGCGTTGGCCTCCACCGCGGCGCGCAGCGCGGCGAGCTCGGCGCTCAGATCCGGATCGGCCGCGGGTTGCTCCAGGCTGCGGCGCAGACGGTCGGTGCTCTGCGTGAGCTGGTCGAGCGCGTCGGTGATCTTCTTCTGCCGATCGGGCTGCTTGAAGCCCACCAGCGCCTGGATCAGCAGGGCGAGGGCGATCACCGCCAACAACACGATCTTGAGGATGTTCATCGTCGCTCCTCGGACACGGGCCTGACCCGCCGGCACAGGGATCGACCGGCGTCGGACGGGCACATGCTAGGCGCACCGGGCAAACGCAACCAGGGAAACGCCCGCGCGCGCCGTACGCCGATTGACAGCGTGACGCGGGGCCGATGCCCCGCGCTGGTGGCGCTACCCGACGATCTCGAAGCGATAGGCGGCGACGTCTTCCAGCCAGGTCACGCGTTCGCGCGCGCAGGCCAGCAATTTGCCCGAATCGGGGCGTTTGCCGCGCGGAATGCGGGTGAACGCGGTCGGCGGCGCGCCCTCGACCACCGCCAGGACGTCCGCGCCGCCGTCGACCGCCTCGAGCGCCATCCCGACCAACGGCGGCTGCTCGGCGAGCGCGATCTCTTCGGCGCTGAGCTGCCAGCCGGCAGCCTGGGCTTCGGCGAACACCCCGGTCATCACCCCGTCGAGGGCCAGCAGCTCATCGGCCAGACGATTGAGCGCCTTGGTCGCGCTCTCGCGCGCGGGCGGCTGGGGGCGTTCGATCGGCTCGCCGGTGGCGCGCTCGAGCACGTCGTGGAACAGGCCGGTGATCTCGTCGCACAACGGCACGACGTGATGCGCCATCTTCGCCGCGCCCCGGCGGCGGGCGAGGGCCTGGACGTCGAGCGCCAGCAGTTTCGGCAAGGAGGCGATGCCGCCGGAGGTGTCGAGGCTGATCGACAGCGACATCGGCGGCGCACCGCCGACCCGCTCGCGGCAGTCCGCGACCAGCCGCACCATCTCGCCGAAGATCTTGCGCAAGCGGTCGAACTCGCGTACCAGCACCTGGACCCCCTGCACCCAGCGGACGCGATCGGCGTATTGCAGCACGTCGCGTGCGGCGTCGCGCATCGCCTGACTCAGACCGCGCAGGGTCTTGAGCCGGTAGGGCGAGGACTTGAGCAGCCGCGGGCGGAAGCGCCGGGGATCCTCGGCCAGCGGCATGATCCGCCGCAGCTCGCGCAGGCGGTTGACCGCTTCGTCGAGGCGGGTGTCGAGCAGGCGCATGGCCTGTTCCTCCTCCTCGGCGCTGAGCTGGATCACCCGTTCCATGTCGCGGATGCGCTCGAGCAGCCCGCCAGCGTCGCGGCCGGCCTGGACCGCCTTGAGCGCACGGCGATAGAGCTGGAGCCGTTCGTCCTCGTCGTCGCCGACGTAGGCGCCGAGCTCGTAACGCGCGATCAACCGGTCGCGGTTGGCGACCTCGGCACGCAGGCGCTCGTTCTCGGTTTCGGCCTCGGCCACGCGCGCCTGCAGCCCGGCGGCATCCTTTTCGAGCAGGCGGGTGGTATGGACAAGGTCGGCGACCTCGCGCACCACCTTCTGCGCCGCCCGACCGGTGACCCGCCCGACCTCCTGATCGTGCTCGGGGCGCTCGCCGGTGGCCGCCTGCTCGAGCGCGGTCATGAACGCCTGGTGCTGCTGTTTGGCCTCCTGGGCCACCGTACGCAAGCGGGCAAACTCCTCGCGCCAGCGCTTGACCAGTTGCGAGAGCAGTTGGCTCAGGTTGGCATCGGTGGCCACCTCCATCCCCAGCTCGACCAGGGCGGTGGCGACCAGCCCGGTGGCGCGGGCGATCTCATCCTGCTGATGCGCGGCGTCGAGGCTTGCGCCCTCGAGCCGGGCGCGGTTCTGGTTGAGCTCGTCGATCAGGTGGTCGAGGCGCTGGCTGACGCTCATCGTCCGCTCTTCCCAGAACACCAGCAGGGTGTCGAGCAGGGCGCGGATGAAGGCCGGGTCGAGCGGTTCGCCGGGGCTCAGCTCCTCGACCCGGCGGTTGAGATCGGCGGCCTGTTCCTCGAACTGGGCAGCCTCGAACTGCGCCTCGTCGGCACGGAACGAAGCGAAGAAGGTCCGCCACAGGTCGACCACCGCGGGGCCGAGCCCGGCGGCGTCGGTCCGCGGCGCCCCGAGATGGGCCAAGGCGCCAAGCGGGTCGCCACCGAGGTAGCCGGTTTCGCGGGCGGCCTGGATGCAGCTCGCGGCCAGTTCGCTGTAGGCGTCCTCGGCCGCGACCAGCGCATTCTGGTGCTGTTCCTGGATCCGCCGCTCAAGACGCAGGATGGTCGACCGCATGCCTCCAGCCTATCCCCCTGTTGCTGGCGGTCCACGCCAGGCAGCGACGACGGCGCGACTGCGACATGCACGCGCGCGAGCGGTCTCGGCGTCAACATCCTTGCCGCCCCACGCCGGAGCGACCGTAAAGGAACTTGCCACTGCGCGTGGCGCCGCGAACCGGTGCCAACGCAATGCCAGCTCCGGCAAGGGCTTGAGACGCGGTCGGAATTGGGCACGCAGCGCGCTTCCCATCAAGCGCCATGATCCGTCCACTGTTCGCCCTGATCGCCGCCTGCGCCATCATCGCCGTCTCCTCGCTCGGAGCCCTGGCGCTGATGGAGCGACGGCAGGAATCCCAGGCGCTGGCCGGCCTGCGCGCCCGCATCGAAGCGATCGATCGCGAGCAGCAACGCTGGCGCAGCGGCGGTTCGGGCTCGCTGGCCCAGGCCGACCTCGCTGGCGAGGCCCACCGGACCCTGGACCTGCTCGAAGAGCTCTACCGCCAGGAGGAGCGGCTGTGGACCTACTACGATGCACTCGAACGCAGCAGCACCCTCCAGCGGCAATTCATCGACGAACGCCGCGAGCTCGAACAGCTGCTGCAGCAACGCCGCCGCCAGCTCGAAACGCTGGAGCACAGCCGCCACAGCCTGCGTCCACCGGTTGACGACGGCCGCCTCTCCTTCACCGCGCCGCGGCGCGACACCCACCCGATCGACTGACAACCAACGCTCCACGAAAGGAAACAATCATGGGCATCATCAAGAAATCACTCGCCATCACCGCGGCCACCGGGCTGGTCCTGGCCATCGCCGCGGCCTGGGGTCCGCTCTCCTCCTACGTGCGCACCAGCGCACGGCTGGCCGGCAACGCGATGCACGACTCGGTGCCCAACGGCTTCGAGATCGAACGCATCCGCACGATGGTCGACGACCTCGACGCGGTGGTCGCCGAACAGGAAGCGCGACTGATCGAGCAGCGCGTCGATCTGGAGTACCTCGAGGAGGAGGTCGGCCGCTGCGCGGAGCGGGTCGAACGCCTGCGAGCCGAGGTCGTCGCCGCGCGCGAGATCCTGGCTGAGGACCGCGCCACCTACACCATCGGCGGCGAGGAGTACCCCCGGGCCGAGGTGGTGCGCGAAGCCCAGGCCAAAGCCGAGGCGCTGACCCGCACCCGAGCGATCCTCACCGCCAAGCGCGAGACCATGGGTGCCCTCGAGGACGCCCTGTCGACGGCCGAAGCGCAGATCGCGCGGGCGCGCGACCAGCGCGAGACCTACGGCCTGCGACTGGCCAACCTCCAGGCCCAGGCCGAGACCGTGGCCGTACGCAAGGAACTGGCCACCACCCTCGACGACCTGCCGGAAGCCATCGACGCCGGCGCCTTCAACGAGGTCGAACAGGCCTTCACCCGGGTCGAGCGCGAACTCGAGGTCCAGGGCCGGGTGCTCGACCGCTCGTTCGAACAGGTCGACGACGACCGTCGGTTGGACTTCCTGCGCCAGGATGAGGCCGACGTGCTCGGCGCGCTCGATCGGGCCCTCGCGACCGAACCGCCGGCCGCCGACCCCGCCTTGAGCATGCGCACGCACTGAGCTCCTGGCCGGGGCCCGCGGGCCCCGGCCTTCCCCCCCTGGCCTGAGGAGCGATGATCGTGGTCGTGACCGACACCTGCCCCCATTGCGGCTCCGGCGCCGCCGCCGTCGTCGAACAGGCGGACGGCGCCCTGCATTGCACCGCCTGCGGCGTGCGCTTCGACCCACGCCAGGCGGATACGCAGGTGGGCTACCCGCCGCTGGCAGACGACGCCGCGTCGGGCTGGCAACCGACCGCCGGCCAACGCTGTGACGGCTACCTGCTCGAGGAACTGATCGGCTCCGGCGGCATGAGCACGGTCTGGGCCGCGCGCCAGGAGCGCCTCGGCCGCCCGGTGGCGGTCAAGATCCTCCACGCCCACCTCGCCGACGACGGCGACCTGCGCCGACGCTTCCTGCGTGAGGCCGAAGCGCTGATCCAGCTCGACCACCCGGCGATCGTGCCGGTGATCGACCAGGGCGAGACCCACGGCCGCCCCTACCTGGTCATGGGCCTGGCCGGCAGCCACAACCTGCGCCACGAGATCGACTGCGCTCCATCCGGGCGCCTGCCGCCGCAACGCGTGAGTGCGATCGCACGCCAGCTGCTCGCCGGGCTCGAGCACGCGCATCAGCGCCAGTTGATCCACCGCGACATCAAACCGGAGAACGTGATCGTCGGCGCCGACGGCGCAGTCCGACTGGTCGACTTCGGCATCGCGCGCCTCGGCCGCAGCCTCGACGGCCATACCCTGACCCAGCTGACCCGCACCGACATGGTCGTCGGCACCGTGGCCTACATGGCCCCGGAGCAGACCGAATCGCCGTTGCAGGTCGACGCGCGCACGGACCTCTATTGCCTCGGCGTGGTGCTCTACGAATGCCTCACCGGGCACCGCCCGCTCGGCCGGTTCGAGGATCCGGCCCAAGCCATGCGCGACGATCCGGCCGGTCCGGCGTGGAACGCGTTCCTGCTCGCCCTGCTCGAGCGCGACCCCGCCCGCCGCCCGCGCGACGCCGCCGCAACCCGCGCGCTGCTGGAGGCGGTAGAGCGCGCGATGGCAGGCCCGACCACCGTCCCGCCGCCACCACCACCGCCCGAGCCGCCCACTGCCCATCGTCAGGCGGCGCGGGCCGGCCCGGCCGCGGCATCGGATCACCGGCGACGGCTGCTGCGCGTGCCAGACGCCGGCCTGTTCGGCGGGGTCGCCGCCGGACTCGCCGCCTGGACCGGCATCCACGCCGTG
>JBEPXK010000001.1:0-26344 GCA_041641915.1 Planctomycetota bacterium | reverse complement strand
ACTTCGACGCCACCGAGCAGAAGGTGGTCACCGTTTACGCGACCGTCAATCTGGCCGGGGCCAATCAGACCGGCGTGTGGGCGCTGGAGCATTTCTTCCCCGGCACCTTCACCATGTACACCAGCTACGACACCAAGGCGTGGTGGCCACCGTTCAATCTGCCTGATGGCCCGATCACGCTCAACACCGAGCATCCGGGACCGGCGTCGTACTGGCATCACACCCTCTCCAACGTGCCGGCGGATTGCGATCTGAGCAACGGCGTGTTTCCTGCCTGGTGCGTCGACAAGGACGCGACCATGAAGGAGAACCACGATTACGCAGCGACCGTCTACAACCCCTTCGCGCCGGGACTGCCCGACCGCCACGCGGGCAAGCGCTGGGATCTGGTCAACTACGCGATGAATCATGGCGCCGGGCTCGCGTGGGAGGATATCCAGGACGTGATGTGGGTCGCCCTGGACCAGATGCCCGCTGCTGATCTGAGCCCGGCGGCGGCCACCTACTGGACCCAGGTCCAGGCCAATGGCGGAGGCTATGTTCCGGGGCCCGACGAGCAGCCGGCGCTGATCACCGACGTCGGCGCGCCGCAGATCACCATCTTCGCGCCCGACATGGATGCCTTCTGGGAGAACCACGAGCAGGACAGCAACGGCTGAGCCTCGACGCCTGGTGCTTCGGTTCCTGGGCAGCTTGCATTATCGCAGTGTTCGATGATGTACGAGGCTTTCTTCAGAGGGGGCGCTGCCCCCTCTGAAGAAAGCCTCAAGTTCGTTGCGGCTCGCGTGATGCAGGTGTTGTCTGTGCGCAGCGAAGGCCATCATGCAGACCTCTCCAGTTCACCACCCCGGAAAGCATGATGCCCGCTGAGCCCGACTGCGACAAACCCGACCCGTCGTCGCCGCAACGGGGCGACTATGCGATCGATCAACAAGGGGCGACTCGTGCCGCCGCGTCGCGGCCGCCGGTCGCGCCGACGGCGGTCGGACCGGGCTGGGCCGAAGCGATCCCCAAAGGCTGTACGAACGCCACGGTGACCCTCGGCGGGCACCAGCGACGATCGCTCGGATCGAGCGCCGGGGGGACGGTTTCGGTGCGCCCGCGGGAGGGGAGTTTCGGGCCTCCGGTTGGCGACCGGGATGGTACAGAGGACTCCGGCGAGCCAACCCACCACTACGAGTTGCTCGATCAGCTCGGTGCCGGCGGCATGGGCGTGGTGCTGGCGGCGCGGCAGACGAGCTGTGACCGGATCGTGGCGCTCAAGGTGCTCAAAGAAGAGCTGCGCGAGGGCACCACCAGCCGCGAGGCCTTCCTCGGCGAGGCTGCGGTCACGGCCGACCTCGAGCACCCGAACATCCCGCCGCTCTACGATCTGGGCCACAGCCCCGGGGGAGACCTCTACTACGCGATGAAGCGGGTCGCTGGCCGGCCGTGGTCGCTGGATTTCGCCCGGCGCCCGATCAGCGAGAACCTCGAGATCCTGTTGGCGGTCAGCAACGCCGTGGCCTTCGCCCATTCGCGGGGGGTGATCCACCGTGATCTGAAACCGAGTAATATCATGCTCGGTGATTTCGGTGAGGTCTATCTGATGGACTGGGGGCTCGCCGCCGCTGCGCGTCCGGAAGAGGTGCCGCCCGGCGTGCGCCCCAAGGCGGTGGCGTTGACGCAAAAGAACGTCACCGGCGGAACCCCGGCCTATATGGCCCCCGAAATGGCCCAGGCCGATATCGCCCGCATCGGGGTACGCAGCGATGTCTACCTGCTCGGGGCGATCCTGTTCGAGATCGTCACCGGGCAGCGGCCGCATCGGGGCTCGTCGGTGATGGAGTGTCTGGCCAAAGCCGCGAGCAACGCGATCGTGCCGGTGGACGCCGATGGCGAACTGATACGGATCGCCTACCGCGCGATGGCCACGGATCCGGCGGACCGCTATGCCGACGCCCGGGCCTTCGCGGCCGCGATTCGCGATTACCAGGCCCACGCGGAGAGCCTGGTGCTCACCGACGAGGCCGAAGCGCATGCGAAGACCGCCCGCTCCGACGGGCGCTACGAGGACTATGCCCGGGCGCTGTTCGCCTACGAGGAGGCGGTGGCGCTGTGGCAGGAGAACCAGCGTGCGCGCGCGGGCATGTCCGTGTTGCGGGTGGCGTACGCACGTAGCGCCTTCACCCACGGCGACCTTGAGCTGGCGCAGAGCCTGCTGAACGAAGAGGGTGAGGACCAGGCGGATTTCCGGGCCGAGGTCGGTGCGGCATTGCGCCAGCGCGAGATCCATGCGCGGCGGTTGCGGCTGATGACCCGAGCGGCGGCGATTCTCGCCGCCGCGGTATGCGTGGTGGTGGCGGTGGCGTTTTTCCGTATCCAGCACGAACGCGCGTTGGCGCTCGCCGCGCGCGACGAGGCCCGGGCCCAGCGCGACAAGGCCGCCGTGGCCGAGGCGGTGGCCCGGACCGAAAGCGCGAACGTCAAGGTGATCAACGCCTTCCTGCAGGACATGCTCGAATCGGCCGATCCGGCGCGGATGGGTCTGGATGTCAGCGTGCTCGAGGTGCTCGAAGCCGCTTCGGCGCGGGCGCAACGCACGGTGGCGCACAGCCCTGAGCTCCAGCAGCAGCTGCACCTCACCCTGGGCAGCACCTTCGCCGCGCTCAGTCGCTTCGAGCAGGCGCAGGAGCATCTCGAACGTGCTCTGGCGGCGGATAGCGCCGGCAGCGGGGCTTTCGATCTGCTGGTGCGTCAGCGCCTCGGCGCGTTGAAACTCCAGCAGTTCCACCTGCGCGAGGCCGAAGAACTGCTGGCGGCGGTGTTGGTCGAACAGCTGGCGCGCCTGGGACCGGCGCAGGGCGAGGTCATCACCACCCGCCGTCTTCTGGTCCAGACGGCGATCGAAGCCGGTCGCCTGGTCCAGGCCGGCCCCGCGCTGGCGCAGCTGCATGAAGCCGCAGCGGCCGTGGCGGATCTGCCGTTCGATGAGCGGGTGGCGATCGACCTGTTGCGTGGGCGCTGGCTCTATCTGACCGGGCAGCGCAAGCGCGCCGCGGCGGTCCACCGCGAGGCGCGGGCCTTGTGCGAGCGCGAACTTGGGCCGCATCATCCGCAGACCATGGACTGTCGCCTGCGTGCGATCGAGCATCTGCACGAGGCCGGCGAACACGCCCTGGTGCTCGAGGAGCTTGAGGGCTTCTGTCGCGAACAGGCGGCCCACGCCGGGGAACAGGATGTGATGTTGCTCGCGGCCCGGGTCCTGCGCGGGCGGGCCTATTATTGGCGCGGCGCGTTCGCCCGGGCCGAAAAGGAGCTGCGCGCGGTGCGGACCGCGAGTCTGCAACAGCTGGGGCCGGATCATCGCATCGCCATCGATTGCGCCATCGCGCTCGCGGCCGTGCTCGACGACGACGCGGCGCTCGACCTGGTGAACGAGACGCGTGTACGTTGCGAACGCATGCTTGGGGCAGGACATCCGCTGACGATCGAATGTCTGGTGCGTGCCGGTAAGGTGCACTACGGGCGCGGCCGGTTGGACGCGGCGGTGGCGGCATTCGATACCGCGATCGATCGCGGTAGTCGCACCCTCGGCCCCGACCATCACGAGGTGCTCGTCGCGCGGGCCTACCGCGCGCAGTGTGTCGGCCAGACGCGAGAGCTCGAACAGGCGGTGGAGGAATTGCGTGAACTCGAGCAGCGCATCCACACCCGCACTGGCGACGATCATCCGCCCCGGATCCTGGCGCTGAGCATGCTCGCCGATCTCGAGTGGCGGCGCGGCCATCTCGCGCAGATGCTCGGGCTGCTGGCGGAGGCGACACAACTGGCGCGGCGGCGGTTCTCGCCGGGGCAGTGGCTGCGGCACAAGCTGGAGCGGCGCCTGGAGGAATCGCTCCAGCTGGTGCGCAAGCTGCGCCGGGTCAACTGCGCCGCCATCGCCGCGGACGCCACCGCGCCGGTCATTGACGGGCGCGACGATGATGCCGTGTGGCGCCACGAACACCGCTTTCGCGCCTACGACGCCTGGGGCCTGCTCGACCGCGATGACTATACCCACCCCCCGGTCGATGCCTGGGCCACTCTGGTGGCCGACGCACAGCGGCTCTACGGGGTGGTCCGTTGCCCGGTGGTCGGCGGTGAGGTGCCGAGCTGCACGGTGGATACCCGCGACGGCGCGGTATGGCAGGACGACGCGGTGGAGGTGCGGTGGCAGCCACAGGGGGTGGCGGCAGCCGTCCGGCTGGTGGTCAACGCCGCGGGGGTGGTGACGGACCTGCGTGGCGAGGATCCGGATTTCACCCTGGCCGATGTGCGCGTGGCCTGCGGCCGCGATGCCGCGGGTTGGGTGATGGAGTGGAGCGTGCCGTGGCGCGCGCTCGGCTTCGACGAGCGACCGGCGGAGGGGACGACCGTTCCCTTCGATCTGATCCGCTACCACCGGGCCGAACCGGTGTTCGTCAGCCGCTGGCAGCAGCTCGACCCGCAGCGCCCGGCACTCGAGCAGTTCGGACGGCTCCAGGTCGGGAAATGGACCCCCGACCCGGCGCTCGAGTCCTGGCGCAAACGGCGCCGCCAGCGCTGAGCTTTTGCCCGGGCGGGGCGGCTACTCGATGCTGCCCTTCTGGATCTTGAGGTCCTTCTGCAACTCGACCCGATCGACCTGACCGTCGCGGATCCACATGATCCGATCGGAAATGGCGAGCATCTCGTGGTCGTGGGTCGCGGAGATCACGGTCACGCCTTTCTCCTGCTTGAGCTTGACCATCAGCTCGATGATCTCCTTGCCGGTGCGGAAGTCGAGGTTAGCGGTCGGCTCGTCGGCGAGGATGATAGCCGGGTCGTTGGCCAACGCGCGGGCGATGGCCACGCGCTGCTGCTGACCACCGGAGAGTTCGGCCGGCTTGTTGTCGGCGCGGTGGTCGATGCCGACCAGGCGGCAGAGCTCGAAAGCCTTCTCGCGTGCCTCGTCGGCGGGGGTCGCGGCGAAGGTCATCGGCAACATGATGTTTTCCATCGCCGTCATCACCGTGATCAGGTTGTAGCTCTGGAAGATGTAGCCGATTTTGCGGCACCGCAGCCAGGCCAGCTCTTTGGGGTCGAGCTGGGCGATGTCGACCTCGTCGATGTAGACCTGCCCGGAGGTGGGCTTGTCCAGACCGCCGATGGCATTGAAGAAGGTCGACTTGCCCGAGCCGGAGGGACCCATGATGGCGAGGTATTCGCCGGTGTAGATCTCCATCGTGATCCCGCGCAGGGCGTGCACCGGGTTGTCGGTCTCCGCCTTGTAGATTTTCTTCACATCGCGGGCGCGGACGATGACTTCCTTGCCCCGAGCATAGTCGCCGTGGTCGGAAACGTGCTCCGGGTCCCAGTAGGTCTGGTAGATCGCCTGCGGGTCGTGGGTGTCTTCGGTCATGTCAATCGATCCCTGCTGGACTCAGAACGGTTTCTGGTAGACGGCGGACGCGAGGAAACGCACGCCGGTGGAGAACATCATGATCAGTCCGGTGCCGCAGCCGAAGCCGGCCGAGAGGACGATGGCGTACTGACGCCAGCGGTCGGGGCCGAACTTCTTGGCCATGACGAAGCGCCCGAACAGCGCACCGAGCATCTGGGTCACCACCATCTGCGGCAGCGTCTGCCCCAGTCCCTTGACCGTGCCGTAGAGCAGCAGCATCGGCAGGCCGAAGGCGGACAGGGTGGTGTAGACCACCAACCCCATGACGCCGCCAGCGGCGATGTAGAAGCCGTTGATGGCGTCCATGAAGGGGCTGTAGCCGCCCATGGTCGAGGTCCAGATCAGGATCTGGTTGCGGGCGTGCAGATCCCACATCTCCTGGGCGAAGGGGTACTTGGCGCTGGGAATCGGGCCGAGGCTCCAGATGAACTGACCGTAGATCAGCGAGAACAGGAACACCGTCGGCAACAGCACCGCCTTGGCCTTCCAGATCGAACGGAAGGAACAGCCGACCAGTTCGGCAACGCGGTATTGCACCGTGTCGATGCCGTAGTTGTGGTGCCAGCTGATCGGTAGCAGCCAGCACTGGATGCCCTGATAGCCGGAGAGGATGAACGCCGCCTCCTTGACCATCGGTAGCGCGATGACCTGGCCGGCGAGGCCTTCGAGACGGGCGGTGGTGTAGCTGATGAAGGGGACGTAGATGAAGGCGAAGAACAGCAGGACCCAGAGCAGGGCGCCGCCACCGCCGAAATCCCAGTCGAGCAACACGCCACTGATCACGATGTAGGCGCTGCAGGAGACGAGGTAGGCGAGGAGAATGGTCACGGTGCGGATGTCCCCGCGCGAGACGCCCTGGACCTTGGTCACCTTCGGCTTCTCGGCCACGTCGAGGGTCGGCCCGCGTGCCTTGGCCTTGCGCACCTTGCCGAAGGTCTGGGCCAAGCCGATCACCGCCACCGCCGCCGAGAGGCCGATACCGAAGGAGAGGTAGAAGTCCATGTTGTCGGCGAACATGGTTTCGACTGTGCTCATGCCCGGCTTCCAAGTATGCAGGATGCCGGCGTCGTGCAGCGCGGGGTTGGCGATGAAGGTCACCAGCAGCCCGATGAAGCTGCCGAGCACGGCGAAGAACGGGAAGGCCATGCCGAAGAAGAAGTTGCTCAGATCGAAACTGATGCCCGTGGCCGTCGCCGGCAACACCTCCTGGGTCGCCTGGGTCGTATCCAACCAGGGGATGGGGAATATCTGGAACGGTTCATCGAGGAAGGTGCTGGTGATCGTGGGAATGGCGATGTAGAGCAGGCCGAAGATCATACCGATCGAGGCGCTGATCGAGAAGCAGCGCCAGCGCCAGCCATCCTTGGCGGTGGTGTCCTCGGAGAGTGCGAGGATGCCCGAAGCCTGGAGGGGGGCCATGGGGAAGGGGAGCTTCTCCACGTCGCTGGTAAGGCGGAACAAGCCGTAACCGAGGATCAGACTGTCGGCGCGTCCGATCGCCTGCTGCAGGAAGATCAGCACGATCGGCAACACCCATTCCGCCTGGAAGAACGACCGCCGATCGAGCACCTCTTCGCTCGTCGGCGCGTACCAGTCTGGGAACAAGCCTTCAAGCCCGAATGATCGGGCCGCATCGCTTTGGACGACGTACTGTTTCCAGAAGAAACCCTCGATCGGCGTGGTGCCGACAAAGGCAGTGATCAGGCTCATCAACACCAGCAGCTCGGCCGGCTTGAGGAAGCTGCGGGCGCGCTTGGCGATCTCGAGGAACAGGATGACCGTCACCCACTTGGCCGCGGGGGCCAGGCTGATGCTGCCGATCATCAGGTGCATGTACATCGCCGCCGGCAGCATGACCACGCCGACGAAGACGGTGCCCAGCAATGTGCGCCAGGTGAAGCCCTCCTCGAAATAGCCCGGTGGCTGGATGAGGTCGCGATATTGGTTGAGTTCCTTATCAGCGAGGGCCTTGCTCATGACCGCCCTCCTTTGCGCTGCTCATCACCTTCGACCTCCTCGGGGGGTGGCGCTGCTTGTGGAGGCGCCGCGTCGTCGGTGTCGGCGACCCCTTCGACCTTGTGTGCTGCCGGCTTGTCTTCGGGCTGTTCCGCGTCGTCTGCGGCCGGTTTGGTTTCCGGCCCGCCGCGGCGATGGTGGTGTTTCATGTCCTTCTCGGCCTGGACCCGTTGGACTGCGGCCTCGCGCTCATGTTCGGCCACCCGCTGCGCGGCATCGGGGTCGCCACCGGCGGCGCGGTAGCGATCGGTGGTCTGCTCATCGAGGGTCCGCCAGACCAGGAACTGCTGCCGCAGCTCCTGGATGAAGGGGATGGTCACCCGACGCCAGGCACTGCGCTGGCCGGAGAGCAGATGCAGCGAGATGTGGATACTGTAGATGGCCTTCATGTCCGTCGGCTTGGCGGTCATGCGGAAGGTCTGGCTGATGCCGAGATCGAACGGCGCCAGCCAGGTCCTGGCCAGCACGGCGAAGATGTCGCCATCGGCGACCATCTCGGCATCGGCGGCGGTGAAGCAGCCGGTCGAGGCTTCGGTGTTGGCATCCATGAAGGTCTTCAGGTAGGCGAGCAGACCGCGGATATCGCGCGCGGCGACGGTGAACGGGAATTCGATGTCGAGGTCGTCACCGTCGGGTTGCGGAACGCGGAAGCGGCGCTCGGTGCCGGGATTGGCCGCCCGCGAGGCGACGAAGGCCGGGTAGAGCGCTGAGAGCAGGACCGTGGCCATGACCAGCAGGATGGTGATCACCGCGGTGAAGCTCGAATAGTTGATGTCGGGCTGGGTCGCGAGCAGCCCGACATCGGCGAGGAAGCCGAGCAAGGCGATGAGCATCTGCGCGACGATGTATCCGCCCATGCCACCGATCACCGCGTAGATGGTCGCCTCGACCAGGAACAGCGCCGCGATATGGATCGGAGCCAGACCGAGCGAGGAGTAGATGAAGATCTCCTTCCCACGTTCGGCCACCGATCCGAGCATGGTCGAATAGATGATCATGCCGCCGAGAATCAGCGGGATGAGCACGTCGGCCAGACCGCCGATGGCCAGCTGGCCGACCGCGGTCATCCGATGCGTCTTGCCCTTGTTGCCGAGCAGGACGCTGAGTGCGAGCTGATTGGTGACCTCGGCGCCGAGTTCGTCGAGATCGGCGAGCTCGGCGGGCAGATGTCGCTCGGGATCGCGCTGCTGTTGGCGGGCTGCATCCGTCCACGGCACCATCGCGATCGAACGGATTTCGGCTCCCAGTCGCGCGAGCACCGCATTGGAGGTCAGGGCGACCTGATCGGCATCGAGGTGGGTCAGCGAAGTTGATTCGACCACCACCTCGCCGCCTTCGGCCGCCTGCTTCTTCATCTCCTGGAAGTGCTTGCGCTGTTCCTCGTCCATCGCCTCGGGCGCCAGCGGGGTGAAGGGGCTGCCGTCGAGATGGGTGACTTTGGTGAAAGCATCGTCGCCAGTCTGTTGCAGCACGCCGAGGCGCAGGCGCTGGCCCTGGAAGGGGATGCTATCGCCCTCGCGATAGCCCGAGTTGTCGATCAGGCGCTGGGGCAGGAAGATCCAGTCCTCGTCGCTCGCGAAACCGGTGGCGGTGTGACGTTCGCCGTCTTCGAACCACACGCGCAGGGCGGAGCGTTCGGCGCCCGAGGGGTCGCCGGGATCGACGCCGACCACACCCATGAGCGAGGTCGGTTCGTCGCCCTCGGGGTGGTTGATATCGAAGCGGGGGACGTCGACGCCGGCCATCAGCCATCGCCGGGGGAAGACGTGCAGGTCGCGGTCCCAGGTGTTGACGGTGCGATCCACGCTGTTCTCGGCGAAGGGCAGCCAGCCGGGCTGCGAGAGGAAAATGCCGTTGTAGGCCGGCGCGACCTCGAGGTCCTGCTGGCGGATCCCAGCCTTGCTGCCGAAACCGGCGAAGGTCAGCAGGATGAAGGTCATCAGCACCACGGTGGTTGCGGTGAGGAAGGTGCGCAACGGACGCCGGCGCATGTTGCTGATGCCGAGTTGACCGGTGGCCAGCAGGGTGCCCAGACGGTTGACGTCGGCCCGGTGCATGCCCAGCCCCTGCATGCGCATCTGGGTCATGCTGGCCTCGAACTGGCGGTAGATGATCCCGATCACCAATACGCTCATCACGATGATCACGAAGGCGAGGAAGATGATGATCGGCGTCACCGCCAGGCTGAAGGCGGGATGGAAGAAGAAGAAGAACAGGAAGGTGGCAACGAAGAAGGCGCCGAAGCCCGCGACCTTGGTGAAAATGGTGTTGCCGCTGACGAACAGGCGTTCGCAGATCATGCTGAAAGGGATGGCCAGAATCAGCATCACCACCAGGCCGTAGACCACGTCGTTGGCGGTTGCCAGCAGGGCGGGATAGACCCGGTTCTCAAGCGACCAGGCGGCCTCGGCTGCGCCTTCGGCGCCTTGGACGTCGCCGGCCTTGAGCAGCCGCTTGGCCTCGTCGAGCTCGGACTGGGCCTTGGCGTGCAGCGCCCACAGGCTCTCTGGGTTGATCCCGAAGCGCTGCAGCCGCTCCAGCCGCGCGCGGCAGATCTGGAAGAAGTCCTGGGCGACCGCCAGGGCCGCAGGGGCAGCAGCGCGCTCGGCCAGCACCAGCGGGATGGCGTCTTTATCGGCGGTCGCGGGCAGATCGGCCACGGCCGGCCCGTCGCTCGCCTCCGGTTGCTCCTCGTCGCTGTCGGCCTCCGGCGCGGGATCGGGTTGGGCCGTCTGCCCGGCCGCGGCGGTGGGATCGACGCTGGGGCGCAGCGTGCGTGCCAGCACCGAGTTCAACGGGCCACCGGGACGCAGGCCGAGGAATTCGTCGCCCTGTTCGTGGTCGCCGAGCAGGAGGTATTCGCGGCCGACGGAGCCCTGGCGGGCGATGATGCGCAGGCGGGTGCCCTTGGTCGCGAACACGGCAGCGACCTGGCCGTCGCTCTCGAAATAGCTCGCATCGGGTGGGGCGTCACGGCTGGAGCTGAGCACCCGGACCTCGTTGAGCGGCATCATCGAACGCGGATTGGTCAGGTTGTAGAGCTGGCTGGTCTGGCAGGCGAAGACCTGCGTGAGCATGTCGCGCAGCGAGCCCTTGACGTCGAAGCCCTGCGCGTTGAGCCCGGCGGTCTTCTGCTTGCCGACGGTCAGCACATGGGTCAGCCGGCCGACGGAATCGTGGGCGAAGGGAAGCAGCGCCCAGGTACCGGGGTTGGGTTCGTTGAGCTGGTTCGGCAGCCAGGGGACGGTGACCTTGCCGAAGGCGTCGGTCCAGAAGATCTGCACCGGGCGCACGTCGGGGAAGTAGCCCAGCGCCGGGCCTTCCTGGACGTGGAGCTCACCGAAGGGGAAGCCCTTGAGGCCGGTGGCGCTGCCGCGGCTCTCGGTCTGCATTTCGACCGTCTTCCAGGCCAGGCCCTTCTTGACCAGGTCGAGGCGTTTGCTGGTGTAATTGGTGTTTTCGACCAGGTCGCGCACCAGGGCGGTCAGGCCCCGGGTCTGACGGGCGAAATATCCCGGACCCTCGCCGGTTCCGGTATCGAAGGCGGCGGCGGTGTCCTGGGGCGTGCCGATCTTGGCGCGCTTGTCGTTGACCGTCGAGAGGGTCAGCGCGTTGAGGTAGAGGTTGGCGACGCCGGCCTCGTGCGCGTAGAATTGCGGCCACCACGCCGTGGGGCTGCCGTGGTGCTGGCCGTAGGGGGAGGGGTCGAAAGCGAGCGCGCCGTCGAGGTGATCGGTGTCCAGATCATGGGCCACCCGCTGGCACTCGTTGCCGATCCAGGTCAGCTTCTTGGCGGCGGCGGCGATCGAGCCGAGCACCGCGGCGGAGAAGGCGCAGTTGCCGTCGGTCAGGTCGAAGCCGATCAGTAGGGCGGTGCGGCCCGGGCCGACCATCTCTTGGATCGCGAGCGCATCCTGGAGGTCGCGGTGGCGCAGACGCAGCGTGCGCAGGTGGCTGCCGATGATCGTGTCGGCCTCGTCCGAATCGCCGAGCAGATCGAGGATCATCGGGCGGACCACCGCGGCCTCGCGGTCGTTGAGCTCCATCTTGCCCAGCTTCTGCTGCACGTCGCGCATCAACTGGATGTGGTCGCCGAGGTCGGCGGTCAGCTTCACGAGTCGCTCCCGGTCGCTGGGCAGGGCCTCGCCGCGCAGGGCTTCGAGTTCTTCCTGCAACAGCAGTCTCTGCAGCCGGTTCTCCGCGCTGACCTTCTGTTTCTCGGTCAGTTTGGTGTAGAGGCGCAGACGTTCGACCACCGGTTGTTCCTGGTCGGCCCGGCGACCGGCCTCCTCGGAGAGGAAGGCGAGCCCGAGGTCCTCGACCTGTTTGCGCTCCTCGGCCACTTCGGTCACGATCGTTTCCGGTTCGACCGGTGCGACCAGCTGGTAGATGACCAGTCCGCCGCCGATGGCGATCGCCGTGAGCAGGAACCAGCCCGGCCGGCCGGTCCGCCAACGGATGAAAAACACCAGCATCAGGCCGGCGGTGAAGAACACCGCCAGGATGCGATTGACCACCCCGCGACGCACCTGCTTGGCATCGGCTTCCGGTATCGTGGCGGTGGTCGCCTGCGGCTCGTCCTCCTCGAGGAAGGGTTCGAGGGTATCCTCGTTGATCGCGCGCAGCAATTCCTCGAGTTTGGCGATGGTGATGGTTTCGGGCGAGGCTTCGTCGGTCTGGTCGAGGAATGCGGTGAAGGCCCGGCGGACCTGTTCGGTACGCCAGATATCCAGTGCGAGGCGCTTGGCCTCGATCGCGGTGGTGTTCTCGTTCTGGCTCAGGGCCGGATCGTTGAGGCTGGCGAGCAGCATGCGCAGACCGCGGAAGTGCTCGGCCCGTCCGCCGTGGAATACCAGCAGGATGTTGTTGCGTGGCGGATGCTCCGCGAATTGGCGTCCGAGTTCGAGCAGGAGCGCGGCGTTCCAGGCGCGGGTCGCGGCGGGATCGTGGCCGGGGATCAGGCCAGCGGCTTCGTACCCGCTGGCGAGGACCGCGGTGTGCTGGCCGATCTCGCCTTCGATCAGGGCGCAGAGGGTGCGCACGTTGCGCCGTTCCATGGTCACGGTGCTGGTCAGCGTCGCCTCGGCGCCCTGGAGCGCGTCGTCGATTTCGCCGACGAAGCGGGGGAAGGAGAGGCTGGCGGTGACGAACTGCTGCGTGAGCTGATGGTGGTCGATGCGTTCGCTCTTGCGGAAGATGACCGCCAGGGCGCCCATTTCGGCACAGTCGAGCCAGGCGTCGCCGGAATCGCCATCGAGCACCACGATGCTGCCTGGCAAATCCTTGCCGTGGGCGCGCAGCGCCGCGGCGTCGCCACGACCGAGGATCACCAGCGGGCCGGTGATCGGCTCGCCGCCGGTGGTGTTGAGTGCTGCGCCATTGGGAACATGCGGCGCGAGCTGGATGATGGTCTCACCGCCCTCGGCGGCGACGCGCAGCGAACTGCCGTGATCGACCGGGACGGTGACCGTGGTCCGGGCCTCGCGTATGCGATCGGCCTCCAGTCCGAGGGCGTCGAGGCGCTCGCGGATGAGATCGGCGGCGGCATCGGCGCCGGGCGAGCCCATGGAGCGATCGGGGATGGCGAGGAGGGCCTCGGCATGCGCACGGACCCGCTCGAGGTCGGGGCTGAGCGCCGGTTCGACCGCGGTGGCGGCGGTGGCGACGAGCAGGAGGCAGCAGAGACGGGGCAGATGTCGGATATGGCGCATCGGTTGGTCAGGCTTCCAATCTCATTGCTTCGATGGGGTGCATGCGCGCAGCCTTGTAGGCCGGGAGCAGCGCGCCGACGATGGTCAGGACCAGACCGGTCACCAGCGCGGCGCCGGCGGCCTTGGCGAGGTCGGCGGCGGGGAAACTGGCCCAGTAGATGCTGCCGAAGCGGGCCGAGGCCTGGACCAGCACGATGCCCACGCCGAGCACGGCGCCGAGGACGCTGCCGGCCAGGCCGACGGTGCCCGATTCGATCAGGAAGGCCTTGAGGATGAAGCTGTCCATCGCCCCGAGGCATTTCATGGTCGCGATCTCGAGGAAACGCTCGGTCACCGCCATCATCATCGAATTGACGATCCCGACGATGCACACGAGCATCGAAAGCACCAGCAGCCAGAAGGTCTTCTCTTGGGTGCCCTCGGGATCGAAGCCGATATCGAGGAAGGTATCACGCAGGTTGAACAGCGCGCGGTGTTCGGCGAGGAAGGCTTCGAGCTGCTCGCGTTCTTCTGCAGTCAACTGGTCGGCCAGCTTCCACAGCAGCAGCGAGCGGGCTTCGGCCGAGATGCCCACATCGATGGTCTTGCGCGCGTTCTCGTCATCCTCTGCTTGGGTGAGCGCCTGTTGCAGGGGCTTCAGGCTGCGTTCCTCGACCAGGGCGGCGATGGCCTGGTTTGCCGTTTGCTCCCCAAGCAGCTCGCGCAGCTCGGCGGCGTAGCCCTCGCCTTCCTGCAGCAGGTCCTCGTTGGCCAGGGCGAGGATGCCCAACGGGCGCAGGCGCGAGAACACCCGGTTGATGGTGGCGACGATCTCCTGCGCCTGGTCGCGCAAGGGCTCAAAGGCCAGTTCGTTGCGCAACTCGCGCATGCCCGCCTGGTCGAGCTCGGGCAGGACCTGGTGCAGCGGCAGGCCCATGGCCGCCACCGCTTCCCGGTCGCCCTGGTCGCGCAGCTCGCGCAGGACCGCTTTCGAGCCGCCGGCTTCCTGCACGGTGCGATGACGCGCGCGTTCGACCGTGACTGCGGCTGCTACCGCCTGTTCGACCAGCGGCACCTTCTCGCTGAGGTTGGCCAGCTCGACCTGGCCGAAGGGCAGCGCCCGGCTGTTGATGGTGCGGGCCTTGGCGATCACCTGTTCGGTGCGCTCTGCGCTGGTCAGCGAGAACAGCCAGTCGGCGGTATCGCGATTGCCGAGCATCTTGTAGCGGGCGATGGGCTGGAGTTCGTTGGCCCATTCGGCCAGGGTCAGCAGGGCGACGGCATGACGCGGTTCGTAGGCCGGCGGCAGGTCGAGGTCGTGGCTCGCGAGCCAGGAGCGCGTCTGATCGGGTTGCTCGGCGAGCAGCCGCAGCAGTTCGATGCGCTTGCGGGGGCGTTCGAGCACCGCGTGCAGGGTCTGCACCCGCTCCAACGGCCGGTTCTGGCGCTTGTAGGTGTGGTAGACCGCGGTGGTGCTGAGGCTTTCACCGAGCACCACGAGCAGAAAGGCCACGGCGAGGATGACCGACGAGACGGTCACCAGGCTGCGGGAGAGACGGATGCGGATCGATCCCCAGGCGACGCGCGCCGGGACGCTCAGTGGCAGGATCGGCGGCTTGCCCAGCATGGCCAGCTTGCGTTTGGCGATGTCTTCGGGCATCTCGGTCATGCACAACTCCTGATCAACCCTTCGAGCGTGAGGAGCCGCCGGGCGAGCAGCGACTGGACGAAAACGGTCAGTGCGGCTTCGGCTTCACGCAGTGTGAGCTTGCGGTCGGCGGCGAGATCGGTGGCGATATCCTGCATCGATCGCCCATCCATCCGGGCGACGACCCAACTACCGATCTCGTCCAGCTCGACTTCGATCCGCAGGGGCAGGCGGAACAACCAGGCCAACACCGATCCGAGCCGGGTGCGACGGAGCTCGGCGCTACGCAGGCGGATCGCCCCATCCGGGGCCTGCGAGACGGTGACATCCTCCCGCAATCGGGGGACCGCCTCGGCGACGGTTTCGGCGTCCAGTCGCGCCGGGTTGGACACTAGGTATTCTCCATTCGCGGAAGCGCACCATCCTCGGGGTCTTGCGGATAACGCAAGAGCGGCAGTGGCGGTCCCGCTCCCTTCCATTCCTGTATCACGAGCCGGTCTTCCCCTTCTTCGATCCAAGCGGCCAGATGCCGTTCTTCGCGCACGCCACGCAGGCGTCGCCATGGCGAAAGCCCCGGGGCGTCCGCGATGGCGGAGAAGGTACCGTCCGAGGCGTACGCGCGTTGGCGCATTGTCTCGCGCTTCTCCAGCCGCTCCTCGACCCACTGATCGATGGTGGTTTCGCGCAGGATGCGGCTGGCGCAGGCATAGCGCCGTAATACCAGCACGCCGGCGGTCTTGAGGCGGTTCTTGGGGCGATGGAACCAGACCGCACGCGTCAGCCCGACCATGTGTTCGGTCCCGTGCAGGCGCCACCACGGCGGCAGGTCCAGGGCCAGGCCGTGGAAGCGCCAGGGGGTGGGCGCGTCTTCGCCCAGCGCCTTGACGCTATCGATCAGGCGGTTGAGCGGCAGCGCCGAACCGGGGAGCATCTGGCGGATGACCAGCACCAGATTCACGTCCGGATCGGGCCGGACCACTGCGGCGTGGAACACGCCTTCGCTGCCCTCCAGGCGCACGCGTCGGCCCTGACGCGTGCCGGTGAGCGGGTCGGTACGCGTGAGCTTGAGGTCGCTGTGTTGGGTTGCGCGCTTGGCCATGCGCGTGACCGTGCGGTCGTAGTCCGGGGTGCGGCTGAAGCGCTCCCAGGTCAGGTTGAGCGTCGGCGTGCGATGATCGATGAACATCTCATAGCCGTTGCCCCAGTAGCCCTTGTTCACCCGCAGCTCCCAGGTGGCGGGAATGCGGAAGTAGAATCCGTGGATGGCGAAGAGGCGGCTGGGCTGGTCGTTCATCCGAGGATCCGTAGGGCGCCGAGACGGTCCGGGTTGGCGATCTTGAGTATGATGAAGAGGATCAGCGCGGTCATCTCGCCGGCGATCATGCCGATGGCCACCGCCTTGAGCCGATGATAAGCGCCGGAGCCGCCATAGCGCATCACCCCCGCCTTCCATGCCCAGCCGAGCAGGAAGCTGAACCACATCAGCCAGGCGGGGTAGGAGGTGGCGGCGAGGAAGCCGATCGGATGCAGCGGCCACCAAGCGAAGAACATCCGCAGCACGCCGAGCGTGGCGACCAGACCGGCGCCGGCACCGTAGGCGGTCCAGGTGCGTTGCTGTTGGCGTTCCTGGTGGGCGTGGGCGGCGTGGTCGGTCGCGGCACGTTCCTCGGTCCGGATGCCACCGGCGACCTTCTTCAAGGCCTGGGTCTCGAGCAGATAGCCGGGCCAGCTGGTGTCTTTGGGTCCGTCGCCGCTGTAGGCATGGCGTAGCATCGAGGCGCCGGCGATCAGCATCCCGATGCAGACGACCACCAGCATGACTGCACCGGTGCGGCGTGGTGGTGCTCCGCTGTGGTCGGCGAGATACGAGGTCTGGACCGCGTAGGGCATCAGCGATTCGCGGGTGTCGGCCATCAGGCTGATGCCGATGAGGGTCAGCGGCATCAGCGCCGAGGGGGGCATGCTGAAGCCCACCGCGCTGAAGAGCACGCTGTTGACGGTCCATTCGTTCGGCACCTGGATGAAGGGGATCCCGGTTTCGGCCACGATCCGGCTGACCACCAGCATGAAACCGAGGAACAGCAGCACCGCCAGGGTGCTCGCGCCGGGCCCCGCCCCGTAGCTGACCAGGGCAAGGACCATGGTCACGGCGCCGATGATCAGCGCCCAGACGTACGGGACGGTACGCCGCGTCTGTTCGTCGCCGCGTCCGGTGAAGGCCGCGCGCAACAGGGCGAGGTAGTGGGAGCGCCCCAGCCAGAGGATCAGCAGACACATCACCGCGTAGCCGCCGACGCCCGCCTGCTGCACGTCCGCCTTGTGCAGCGGGATTCCGCTGCTGTAGGAGACGAGGAACAGGATGTTGATCGCGACGAAGGCGAACCACAGGCTGAAGCTGAGGTCGAGCGCGAGGAAGAAGGTCAGGGCGATGATGCTGAAGGAGATCCGGGGGATGAAGAGGAATGCCGGACGGTAGGCCTGACGCCAGGGGCTGCCCTGGAACGGAGCGTCGGGACCGTTATAGAAGTCGAACACCGTCTGGAAGCCGACCTCGACCAGGCCCCAGCGCGCCAGGCCGTTCCACAACACCAGCAGGAAGACGATCACGAAGCCGGCCCAGAAGCCGTGGTTGGTGAACAGCGCGTTGAACGAGCGACGCGGTGGCGCCGGCTCGAGCAGGGAGAGCATCACCTGGCCGATGGGGTAGGGCAGGCGTTCGTGGTGGATCCATTGGCGGCGGAGGACGAAGGCCGTGGCGATCGATGCGATGAAGGCGCCGAGCAGCAGCGGCGCCCAGGCCAGCAGCGGGTCCACCCAGGCCCAATAGGGCGTGGGCGGATCCGCGACCGCCTCGACCGTGAGCCGGACCGGCACGGTGAGCGTGGTGCCCGGTGCCGGTTGCGCGTCCGGGCCGAGCTGCGGATTTGCCGCGCGCAGCGCCGGGGCCGCGGCCGGGTCGCCGTAATAGCGCTGGGCGATCGCGCCCACGGTCTCGCCGGGCCCAGCGGTGTGGCTGCGCCCGGTATCCACCGTGGTCCGGTCGCCCGGTTCGAGCCCGCGCAGCGCCTGGCCGACCCGGCTGGTCTCCAGATCGAGGAAGCCGGTGTCGCCGGCGATGCCGCGGTCGATCGCCGTGCGCCCGGCGAGCGCCTCGCCCTGATTGCGCTGGCCGTCTTCGGTCCAGGTGACGCGCGCACGGTGGCGCACGTCGTCCTGGGCGGCGGTGGCGAGGCCGTTGAGGTAGCCTTCGACCACGTAGCGGTATTCGGGATCGTCACGCGCGATCGTGCCCACCGGGGGGATGCCGAGGAAGAGCTCGTGCGGCAGCGCCCAGCGGGCGTCGGGCAGGGCGTCCGGATCCTGCTGCAGGATGTGGGCGCGGTACTCGGGCAGCGACACGGCGCCATCGTTGTCGCTGTCGGCGGTGGCGAGCGCGTTGGCGTCGCCGAGTTCGTTGGGGCTGAGTGTATCGTTGCCGTCGGCATCCAGCCGTGCGAAACGGCGTGCGAGGTGGCGCTCAAAGCGCGCGCGCGCGGCGGCCTGGTCCTCCGGACCGAGCGGTTCGCGCAGTCGTTCGTAGGTGCCGCCCGGTTTGAGCCGGGTCGCGGGCAGGGTGATCATGCCGGGCAGGTAGCGGACCAGGCCGCTGCTGACCACGCCGCCGAGGGCCAGCAGCATCGCCACCACCACCACCAGTTCTCCCTGCGCGAACCGGCGTCGGCCGAGCAGGGGATTGACCACCAGCACCATGACCAGGATGACCAGCAGCACCGCCGGCGGCAGATAGTGGAGATAGAGCGAGGTGTTCTCGAGGAACCAGTCGTTCCAGGGGGTGATCAGGGCGAAGACCACGGTCAGGACCGCCCCGAGCGTCAGCGCCCGGAGGGTGAAGCACCGTTGCCGTCGGCCTTCCGACGGGGGGGCATCGGCCTGATCGCCTGGGGCGTCCGGTCGATTACTCGCCTGCTGTTGGTGCTCCTGCATTGCGGGGCGCACGTCTACCAAGGAATCCTCGCGATGGAAGCAAGAGGCGCGCCAAGCCCGAGCTCAAGCCTCCCCGCTCGGGGCCGATGCTGGACCGGGGGCGTCGGCTCGCGGTCCGCGATGGGCTGGGCCCGGTCAGGCTGCGCCGGTGCTACCGGGGGAGAGCGATGTTCGCTGCGGCCGCTTACGCTCTGGCGACACTCGCGATGCTGGCCCAGCTGGTGCACAGCGATCATCCGGGCACCGGCCTGTTCGCATTGGCGACCACCGGCTTGGCGCTCGGCGTATGGAGTCTGTTTGCCCGTCTGCCGCGCTGGGCCCTCGGTCTGCTCGCCGTCGTCATCAGCGGTCTGGTGGTGCTGGCGATGTCGATCACCGTCCAGTTCGGCCCCGGCCAGGCGCTGATCGTCACCGCGCTGGCCATGGCCTACGTTGGCCTCGCGCTTGGCGATCGGCTGCAGCTGACCATCGCCGTGGTGACCGTGCTCCCGCTCGCGGCGACCGCCGAGTTGCTGTGGGGGGCGCCAACGCGGCAGATCCTTGCCTGGTCCTTGTTGCCGTGGTCGCTGCTGCCGCTGCTGATGCACGGACGCCCGGTGCTGCTCGGCGGAGGTTTGGTGTGGTGTGTGGCGCTGGTGCTGCTGCTCGGCCCCGGCGCCGGGGGCTCGCCGTTGCGGGCGCCGACCCTCGCGGACCTCGGACGGGCCGGTCCCGCGCTGCTGTTCGGGCTCGCTCTGATCCATCTGTTGCCGCCGGTTCTGCGTGCCCGGCGCTCCTTCCTCTGGCCGGTGGGGGCGGGCCTCCTGCTCGCGACCCTGCTGACGCTGCTCGCGCTGGCCACCGGCCCCTGGCCCGGCGGCCGTCCGGCCGTGCTGGACCTGAGCATGCAGGCCGCCCTCATTCTGGCTGGCGGTGGCGTGCTTGGCCTGCTGTGCACCGTGCCGCAGGGGGGGCAGCTGTGGCTCAGCGCCGAGCGCCTGCTCGGTTTCGCGGTGGTCGCGGCCGTGGTCGCGCTGTTGGTGCCGGCCGGTGCCGGCCATGCGCTGAGCACCCTTGCCGGCGGCGCCGCGATCTGCCTGCTGCTGCTGGTCGCCGGCCGCATCGCCGGGGGGCAGGCGCAGCCGGGAACGCCCAGCCTGCCGCGGGTCGAGCCGCTGACCGTCCCCGGTGATCGACCGGTGAGCGAGGTCTGGCGGACCGTCCGCACCCAGGTCTCCGAGGCGGTGGTGGACGTCGGCCGCCGCGGCTTGCGGACCTCGCACCTGGTGCCGCTCGCTTTGCTGAGCCTGAGCTATCCCACCTGGCCGCATCTGACCACCGGCTGGGTCCTGCCGGTGCTGGTGGTGCTGGTGGCGCCGCTCGCCGCGAGCATGCTTGCGCATAGCGCGTTCGGCGCCGTCCTGGTTTCGACCCTGCTGGCCCTGGCCACTTGGGCCTTGGGGGCTCCGCCGCTACTGGCGCTCTCCTGCGGCGCGGGTGGATTGGCCCTGCTCTACCCCTTCGTGCGGTACCGAGAACTCGGGATGATCTGGGTCCTGCCGACCGGTTTCGTGATCCTGGCCGTGCTGCGTCCCTTCTACGGCGGCACGGGCGATGCCTGGAGCGAGGCTGTGATGGCGGCGGGGGTCGCGGTGCTGGTGGCCAATCTGGTCGGTAGCGGCAGCGCGCGTTGGCCGGTGCTCGCTGCCGCGGCGTTGGGTACCTGTGCCTACCTGGCCTGGTGGATCCCGCGCAAGGACCCGTTCGCGGTGCACATCCTCTTCGACCACGACCATCTGCTGCTCGCCCTGCGTTCGCTGGCGCGGATCCCGGTGGTGGTCCTCGCCTTGCAGGCGATATGGGTGGTGCGGGTGCACGAGGCGGCCGGGCGGCGTTTCGAGCCTGCCACGCTGGCCTGGTCGGCGTTGGCCCTCGGTGCCACCGTGTACGCGGTGTTCGGCATGCCCTGGCTCGCTTTGGTGGCTCCAGTGGCGTGGGTGGCGCTGTTGCCAGTGCTCTTTGCCGGTCTGCGCGAGGTCGATCACGGCCGTGCAGGGGGCTGGCTCACGCCACTGGGCGATGGTAGCGCCTGGTTGTTGACCGTGCTGCTCGCGGGGCTGGGTCGCGCCTACCTCATCGCCGAGGCCGCGGGCGGCAGCGGCGGCGGAGCCAAGCCGGTGCGCGCAGGGGCGATGGGCGAGGTGATGCTGGGCTCGATCTGCGCCGCCCACGCCGCGCTCCTGGGCCTGGTGGTGGTCGCCGCCGCCGGCCCGTGGGTGCGCCATCGTCAGCGGATCACGGAGGCGCTTGTACGGCGATGCCGGGCGCTGTGGCCGCGTCGCAAGCGCCCGGTCGCGCCGCGCCGCGCCGATGCTGGCTGAGCCTTCGCGCTCGTTGTCCGGTGTGAGCTCTCCCTCAGAGGGGGCAGCGCCCCCTCTGATAGAAGCCTCCGGTGTGTTTGATCGGACCCGGCGGGGCTGTCCGGGGATGCTCGGAAGCATGATTGACCAGCTCAATCCCCACGGCTACAAAGGTTTCAGGACCCCCCTGGGTCGACATCACCAAGCAGGCGGCGCGGCAGGGGACTCGGCCGTCGGAATCGGAGGTCTTCCATGACAGACATCCACATCTCGGGCGTGCACAACTACAAGATCTCGGACCGCTTGCGCGGTACCGTGGAGGAGAAGCTGGGTTCTTTGAGTCGGTTCAACATCGAACTGACCAAGATCGTGGTCACCATCGGCGAGGCCGAGAACAAGTGCTACCGGGTCGATGTGGATATGCACCTGTCGCACGAGAAGGACGTGGTCGCGCATGTGGTCGCCCCGACCGTGTATGCCGCCATCGACGGCGCGACCGACAAGTGTGCGGCGCAGCTGCGCAAGATCCACGACAAGCAGTCGCGGCGCAGCGACCGACAGGCGCTCAAGATGCCTTGAGTCCGGCATCAGCCGGATGGATGTCGGAGCGGATCGGCCTGCGGGTCGATCCGCTTCGCCGTTACAGGGCCGAGAACAGGCCGCTCATTTCGCTACGCGCCACAGCGTCGAGATCTGTCGGGCTGCCGGGCGTGATGGACCGGCTGCCGGTGACCAGGGTGCTGATCAGTTCGCTGGGCAGCAGCTCGGCGCCTGGCAACAGCGGAATGTCCTCGCCGCGATCGGTGCCCGGATGCAGTGCGCTCGGCGGAGCGATGAGGTGGACCGCGGCCCCGGTCTGGCGGGCGGCGATCGCTGCCGCGTGGCCGAGTGCCGGAACCGCGGCATCGCCGCTGCGTGCGCACCACCAGCACCGGATGGCCACCGCGCTGCAGCCGCCGGCGCGGATGCGTTCGACCTGAGCCTGCGCGTCGTCTGCGGGGCAGCGGCCGAACTCGATCACCGGACCGGCTCTGTGCTCGGCGAGACGGTCGATGCAGGTGGCGATAGCACGATCACGCGCGTGGGCCTCACGGCCGATGCGTTCGGCTTCCATCAACAGCCGCGCGCGCATCTCCAGCGCCTGCAACAGATGACTGTGCAGATCGAAGCAATCACGCATACGCCGCAGCGCATGGAGCAGGTGGGCGTTGCCCGGTTGGGCGGCGCGCAGGCTGGCATCGGCTGCATCGAGCAGCGGCTCGAGCGTCTCGCTGGGACCCGCGTCGCCGCCGATGCACGCCAACGGCAATGCATAGGCGGCGGCGAGCGCGTTGATCCGTGGCGGCAGCAACGGCCGGTCTGCGAGCAGCGCGGTCACCGCCGCGGCGTCATCGAGTGGTGCGGAGCCAGCGATGTGCAGACGGCCGGTCAGACCGCCCTGCCAGACGACCGGCGGCGGGCTCATCCCTGGCTGTCGCCGGCCTGCAGCTCCTGATCCTTGGCGATCACGTCGCTGGTCTTCTGCGCGCGCCAGGCGCACAGGCGTTCGTGCAGCGCGTCGTCGGCCACGGCCAGGATCTGGGCCGCGAGCAGGGCGGCGTTGGTCGCGCCCCACGAGCCGACGCTGACCGTCGCCACGGGCATGCCCGGCGGCATGTTGCAGGTGCTGTAGAGGGCATCGACCCCGCCGAGCGCGCCGGCTGCGAGCGGGATGCCGACCACCGGGCGGGCGGTGAGCGCAGCCACGGCGCCGGCGAGATGGGCTGCGCCACCGGCGGCGCAGATGAAGACCTTGGTGCCCTCGGACTCGGCCTTGGCGATCAGTTCGCGCACATGCTCCGGGGTGCGGTGGGCGCTGCCGACCCGCATCGCGACCGTGACGTCGAGTTCCTGCAACAGGGTCTTCGCCTTCTCGACCACCGGCAGATCGCTGGTGGATCCCATGATGATGACGACGTCGCTCATGTAGCCTCCTGATTGGTCTGGGACGCATGCGCAGCGATGCGGTCCGCGAATTGCTTGAACAGGTAGATCGGATCGGAGGGACCCGGGCAGGCCTCCGGGTGGTACTGGACGCTGAACACCGGCAGCGAGCGATGGGCGATGCCCGAGCAGGTGCGGTCGTTGAGGTTGAGGTGGGTCACCGCGACCTCACGGGGCAGCGAGTCAAGGTCGATGGCGAAGCCGTGGTTGTGACTGCAGATCTCGATCGCGCCGCTGGCGTGGTTCTTGATCGGGTGGTTCGCGCCGCGGTGGCCGAACTTGAGCTTGTAGGTTGTGGCCCCCATCGCCAGGCCGAGCAGCTGGTGCCCGAGGCAGATGCCGAACATCGGCAGGCCGTGGGGCAGCAGGTGCTTGACCGTCTCGATGGTGGCGGTGACCGCGGCCGGATCGCCGGGGCCGTTGGAGAGGAAGATCCCCGCTGGCTCCAGAGCCAGGATGTCCGCGGCCGGGGTCGAGGCCGGAACCACCGTCAGGTGCAGGCCGCAGGAGGCGAGCAGGCGCAGGATGTTGCGCTTGACGCCGAGATCGATGACCACCACCCGCGGCCGGTCGCTCAACGGCGTCCAGCTGATCCCGCCGCCGAAGGCGGCCGGGTTGACGGCTTCGGTCCACTCGTAGATGCGGTCGGTCGATACGCGCGAGGCGAGGTCCTGCCCGCTCATGTCCGGCACCTGGCCGGCGCGCTCGATCAGCTCCGCGTCGCTGTAGTCCTCGCTCGAGAGCAGGGCCGGCATGGCGCCGGCCACGCGCAGGCGCTTGGTGATCGCCCGGGTGTCGACCGCTTCGATCGCCACCACCCCATGGGACTCGAGGAACGTATGCAGCGGTTCGACCGCACGGAAGTTCGAGGGGCGGCGGCAGCACTGGCGCATGACGAAGCCGGAGACGTGCGGCGCGTCGCTCTCCATATCGTCGGGGTTGACGCCATAGTTACCGATCTCGGGGTAGGTCATGGTCACGATCTGGCCACTGTAGCTTGGATCGCTGAGCACTTCCTGATAGCCGGTCATGGCGGTGTTGAACACCGCCTCGCCGGTCACGGTGCCGATCGCGCCGACGGCGGTGCCGCGGAAGATCGTGCCGTCGTTGAGCACCAGCCTGGCCTGGGTCATCACCGTTCCTCCTCGGGTGGGCGCATCCTAGGCCCGACCCTGGCCGCGCAAGGGCAGGCGGGACGGGGTCACACGGTGCAGGGTGGCAATTGACTCCCCGCCGGCCGGCTCCAGGCTGCGCGCAACTGGCGCCCATAGCTCAGTTGGATAGAGCAGCTGCCTTCTAAGCAGCAGGTCCCAGGTTCGAATCCTGGTGGGCGTGATGCGCAGCGCCGCGGGCGACCGCGGCGCTGCTGTTGTTGGCGCCGGGCTCGCGTAGCGGGGCTCGTAGCGGCGGTGGCGTCTTGTCGCTCGCGCGAAACCAGGATAGACTGCACGATTCGTGGCCCGGGTCAGCGCCACGCCTCAGGAGGTCCCCCCGACCATGCCCACCAGCCGCAAGCTCATCCGTGCTCCCAAGCCCCAGGAGGCCGACGGCCAACTGGGCGGCCATGTCAAACGCGGGCTGGAGACGCCGCACGGCAAGCGTACCGGCATGCCCATGGCCCTGGTTTCGGCGGTACCGTTCGCGCCCGGTTCCGATCTGATGGTGGTCAGCTTCATCGATCGTTCGGCGCCGGTGGAGACACGCGACAACCTGCCGCATCTCGGCGACAACGCGGTGTTGATCGTGCCGGCGGCGGAGTTGAGCCTGTCGCTGATCAAGGGGGTCAACCCGGGCGACTGGCGCGGGGCCAAGTTGGTCTTCGGCGAGGCGATGGAGGAGCCGGTCGACCTCGACGTCGACCCCACTGGCCTGGATATGGAGGCGTCCGACGCCTGGGTCGATCTGGTCGATGAGATCGGCTGCGATTGCACCAAGTGGGGCGGTTATCCGCTGTGGGCCAACGCGCCGATCGACGTCGAGGCGCTCACCGGCCGGAAACTCGATTTCCATCATCGCATCGCCGGCGACCTGCTCGATCTCGGGCTGGCCGACGGCGGGGTGGTCTACGTGTTCGTGGACCGCGATCGTAGCGGCGGGGCGTTGTGCTGGCAGAGCGCTGGCGGCGGAGCCGAGCAGACCTACAGCATGTGGGAATAGCGGAGCAGCTGCGGCGATGCCGACGCCGATGACCGACCTGGACGCAACGGGCGACGCCGGATCGGTTTCGCGTTTCGCGCCGTCGGCCACCGGTCGCGCCCACCCGGGCACCTTGTTGGCCGGATTGCTGTGCTGGCTCGACGCCCGCGCGCGTGGCGCCCGGGTGGTGCTGCGGCTCGAGGATCTCGACCCGCAACGGTGTTCGCCGGTCCTGACCGCGGCGCTACGACGCGACCTGGAGTGGTTCGGGCTCGACTGGGACCTGATCGAGGTGCAGAGCGAGCACGCGGCGCGCCATCGCGCGGCGCTGGAGCGGTTGGAGCGCGCCGGGCGTCTCTACCCCTGCGCCTGCAGCCGCAAGGCAATCCGGGCGCAGGCCGCGCGGGGTAGCGACGGCGGACTGATCTACCCGGGTACCTGTCGCGGGTCGACCACGCCGCCTGCCGGCGCGCACGCGCTGCGCTTCCACCTCGACGCGGCGCGCATCGTCGTGCGCGATCGCGATGGCAGCGATCTCGGTGCCACGCCGGGGCGCGATTGCGGCGACCCGGTGGTCCGGCGGCGCGATGGGGCCGTCGCCTATCATCTGGCCTCGGTGGTCGACGACGCCGCGGTCGGAGTCGACCGCATCGTCCGCGGCCGTGACCTCGCCGGCACCACCGCCGTCCAGGTGGCGCTCGCCCGCGCCTTGGGCCAGCGGGTGCCGGTCTATCGCCATCACCTGTTGCTGCTCGAACCGTACGGCGACAAGCTGGCCAAGTTCCACGGTGCGGTCGCCTGCGACACGCTCGCGCAGCATTACAGCCCGGCGGCGTTGTGCGGCTTGCTGGCGCAGCTCGCCGGTCTGCGGCCGACCGATGCCCCGATCACGCCGGCTGAACTCGTCGCCGACTTCAGCTGGCAACGGGTGGCGCGCACGGACCGGACCCTGCGGTGGGATGGCCGGCGACTGGAACTGGTCGCGCCATGAGCCCCTGCTTCTCTTGGTTGACGCCGGATGGGCCGGCCGCGTTGGCGCTGGTGCGCCTCACCGGCCCGGAAGCGGCGCTGCGTGGCGTACTCGCGCGCGTGCCGGTGCCCGGTC